>JAEZJB010000389.1 GCA_023415845.1 Chloroflexota bacterium
CCAACCGTGACCACGGCAGAGTCGATGGGATTCACGTTGCGGGAAACGATCGTCTGCAGCGCGGTAATCAGGTGCGCGCCCACCACGATCGGGTCGACCGTGCGGTAGGGATGGGCGCCGTGTCCCCCGCGCCCCTGGATGGTGACCTTGAACCCATCGGCGGAGGCAAGTGCCGCTCCGTCTCGAATCGAGATCATCCCCACCGGCAGGCTCTGATCCATGTGGAGTGCAAAAGCAGCATCGACGTGCGGGTCCTCAAGGACGCCCTCGGCAATCATGGCGTCGGCACCGCCCGGGCCGCGTTCCTCCGAAGGCTGGAACAGGACCTTGACCGTGCCGCTGAACTGGTCACGGCGATCGATCAGCACCCGGCAGAGCCCGAGCAGGATGGCGGTGTGTGCGTCGTGGCCGCAGGCGTGCATCTTGCCGTCGACTTTGGACCGGTATTCGACGTCGTTTTCTTCGAAGATGGGCAACGCATCCATGTCAGCCCGGACCAGCACCACCCGGTTCGGTCCTTCACCGGTCCCTCGAATCAATCCGGTCACGCCGGTCACGCTGATTCCCGTGCGGATGTCCTCGACCCCTAGCGCCCGGAGCCGGTCGATGACGAAGCTGGACGTGATGAACTCCTCACAGCCGAGCTCCGGGTTTTCATGCAGGTATCGCCGGTCGGCGATCATGCCGGGCAGCAATTCGTCGATCTCATCGTGCAGGCGCGTCGTGGTCACCATCTTCCTCACCCCCATCATGCTGGCCAACCGTGCGCCGGAGGCTGCCACATCCCATTGATCTGGCGGGACGATACCAGACACGCGCCCGGTCGGCACCCGTGCCTGCGAGCGCACTGCACCATTCCGGACGGGGCTGTGGCTGGCAGCACGCTGATCCATCGTCCAGACTGGACGCACGATACGATCCACCGCCTGGCGCGCGTGGCCTGGTGAAGTCTGGAGAGCAGTATGGTTTCGGAAGAAGAGGCGACGGAACTGGCCTGGGCCGCGATTCGGAAGTGCGGAGGCACCCGCTCGATCTACCGGAATCCGCGCCAGGCGTTCAGCGCCCAGTCACGACGCATGGTCGACATTGATGGCACAAGCGTGGAAATTCGCTACGGTGAAATCTCGACGCCCGCCGTCGCGACGGTCCACGGCTGGGTCTTCGAGATTCACGACGAGGATATCGAACTCCTGATCCGACCGCCTCGCCCCCGGAAAACCCCTTCGGAGTAATCGCGACCGATCACTACCCGGTTGGCGGCACATCATCTGGCTCGGGCGAAAGTCCTTTGACCCGAGCATCCGCTGGCGCCTCGCCAATCGGCTCGATGTGCCAGACCACCTCATCGCCGCCATGCCACGACAGCTCGGTCAGAAACTCGGCCAGGTCGGCGGCCAGCACGTAGTAGCTGTTCTCGTGCGGCGCGATGCGTTCGGTCTCTAAGCGCGTCACCACCCGGTATCCACGCGGGCGCGCCGCTTCAGCGTCGGCCAGAGGCTCTCCATGACGATAGTGATAGCGGCTTCCGCGGGTCACGCTGGCCCAATCGACGTTGGCCCAACCACTGCCATCTTCATTGTCCGGAATCCAGAACGCCGGGTTGTCGTGATTCTCCGCCATCAACCTGCCTCCAGCCGTCGATAGCGTCCCTCGTAGCGCAGCAGTGGATCGTCGGTATCCTCACCCAGCGCGCCAGCCTCACCACTAACCAGCACTAGGTGATGATCGCCCTGCGGGCTGATGGAAATGACGGATCCCACCAACCAGGCCAGCGCATTGGTGATGATCGGCAGTCCGGAATGCAACTGGTGACCGATACCGGTGAGACGGCGGTCCGGCAATGGTGCCCGTCCAGCGAATCGCTCGGCCAGGAACTCGTGACTGGATTCCAGCACCGACATCGAAAGCCTGGTGTTCGCGGCGAGCAGGGCGCCAAACTCACTGCCGGTCGCCACCGCGAGCGCGACGACGAGTGGAGTTTCACTGACCACCATGAACGACGTCGCAGTGATACCGCGAAATCCTTCCTCACCGTCCGGCGCCACGACGATGACGATGCCGCTCGTCCACCGTCGGCGTAGCCCGTTCGCCAGCTGGTCGCTTCCCGATCGCCCCGCACCTCCTTCGCCACCGAACACGATGCCGCCACCGCTCCGGTTCATCCGGTCACTCATTTCAGATCCGCTCCTCTCGGGCCAGATCCTCCAGGACAGAGCGCGCATATTCCACAATCAGGTCGAATGCCTCGGCCTCCCGCATCGGGCGGGCACCGGTCGGGCGATCGCGCACCAGGATTTCCAGGTCTTCGTGCAGGCGGAAGTGGCGCCAGGTTTCGGCCCGTGGCTCGGTCTCGATGCGCAGGGCAATGGCGAGGTCTTCGGCGGAGAGTGTGTTGAGCCGTTCCTTGATTTCGCTCAGCGGCAACCTCGTCGCCTTCAGTTGTGCGATGTATCGGAGCCGAAGCAGGTGATCGGCGTCGTAGACCGCCGTCGGACCTCGTCCGTAGGCAGGCGGCAACAACCCCTCGGAGATGTAGTAGCGGATCGTCCGCGAGGTGACACCTGATTCCTTCTCCAGATCTTCCATTGTGTAGCGCACGGGCTGGGGCGCCTCATAGCGGCGCAAGCTGCCAGGTGGCAGCCGCCGGTCGTAAACCATGCTCCTGATGCTCCTCCCTGGAATGGGTGACCGGTGAAGTTCCGAACAATAGGATACGTGCAAGTGCTTCCGTTCACGTCATCGTTCACGGATCACCATTGAATCACCCAGTGGCCTCAGGCCAGAATGAGAGAACACATGTGCCAGTCGGCAGGACATGCCTGACGCCGCCGGGATGGCACCAACTCCCCTGCATCTACCACGCACGTACCAAGGAATACCCGAATCCACATGGATGGCATCACACTCGTCTGGTTTGGCATCGCAGGTGGAGCGCTGGTTTTTGCGCTGACGTTGCTCGTTCAACGATACATCCAGAAAGTGCCCCGCGCGGTGCAGGCGGGACCGTCATTCGCCATGTTCGCCGCAATCATGGTGCTTTTCGCCATCGGCGCCGCCATTGCCGGTTATGCCTCGATGGGTGGGTGACCAGTCGCGCCTGCCGTTCGGAACGAGACTCGCCCCCTGCCGCTACACGGTCCGACTGGATCATTTCCACCAGTTTTCGCCAGAAATGGCGAGATTTGTGGCGCTCGATGCGTACGAAGAACAAGGGGATGTCGCCCCTGATCCACTGAGGCGTCAGCGTCAGCGCGCGGGTTCTGCGAGCCCGGCTGGCAGGCAGCGCCCGGGACTGATTTTCTGCGTTTGTAACAAATGTCGCTTCCCTGAATATAGCGCTGCCAAAACGCCCATGGAATCAACGAAATCGGAATTCCTGCAAATTGCAGGACCGATTTTGCACCATCCTCCCGTTCGGAGTCACCCCACGAGGCCATGACCAGGTCATTGGGTTGAACCAGCGTGGGATAATGGGGACATGCAAGCCGGTCGGTAGCTACTCGTGTCCGAACCGGTCTCCAACGTGCGATTCAGGTCGTCAGGCCAAATCACGAAGGCGGAAATCCTGCCATTCGATTCACTCTCGCCAAGGAGGCGCTCGTGGCCATCGCCACTACTCCCGACACCTCGCTCGAAACGCTCGCCATCAATGCGATCCGCACCCTGTCGATCGATGCTGTCCAGGCAGCCAATTCCGGACACCCGGGCCTGCCGATGGGCGCGGCGCCCATGGCGTATGTGCTCTGGCAGGATTTCCTCAAGCACAATCCGCGCAACCCCGAGTGGTGCGATCGCGACCGGTTTGTCCTCTCCGCCGGTCACGGGTCCGCCCTGATCTACTCGCTGCTGCACCTCACAGGCTACGACCTCAGCATCGACGATTTGAAGGCATTCCGGCAGCTGGGTTCGCGTACCCCGGGACACCCGGAACGTGGCGACACCCCAGGCGTTGAAGTCACAACCGGACCGCTGGGGCAGGGCTTTGCGAACGGCGTTGGCCTGGCCATGGCCGAGCGCTTCCTGGCCGAAACCTTCAACCGGCCGGGCCACGACATCGTCGATCACTTCACCTACGGCATCGTCTCCGACGGTGACGTGATGGAAGGCGTCGCCTTCGAAGCGGCCTCTATCGCTGGAAACCTGAAACTCGGCAAACTGGTTTACCTCTACGACCAGAACCACATCACGTTGGCGGCCAGCGCCAATGTCTCCTTCCGCGAAGACGTCCCGGCCCGGTTCGAGGCCCTCGGCTGGCACGTGCAGTCGATTGACGGGCAGGACCCGGAAGCCGTCCGCGCCGCAATCCAGGCCGCGAAGGACGAGACGGAGCGTCCGTCGCTCATCTGCGCCCGCACCACCATCGGCTACGGCTCCCCCAACAAGGCCGGCACCTTCGGAGTTCACGGCTCCCCGCTTGGTCCGGACGAAGTCAAGTTGACTAAGGAAAACCTGGGCTGGCCCACGGAGCCGGCGTTCTTCGTTCCCGAAGAGGTGACCGCCCACTTCCTGCAGTCACTCGACAAGGGCAATGAAGCCGAGGCTGCCTGGAACGAGCGATTCGCCGCCTACAAATCCGACTTCCCGGAGGAAGCTGCGGTCTTCGAGGGCGCCATCGCTGGCAACCTGCCCGCGGGCTGGGACGCCGACATTCCATCGTGGACGCCAGATGCGAAGCCGATGGCCACTCGCAAGGCATCCGGCGAGGTGATGAACGCCTTCTACAAGCGCTTGCCGACCTTCATCGGTGGTTCGGCCGACCTCAACCCGTCGACCAACACCGTGCTGAAGGGTGGTGGTGATTTCGGCAATCCCTCCACGCTGGCCGAGGGTGAGCAGGGCCTGTCAGGGGGCGACTGGAACTACGCTGGCCGCAACATCCACTTCGGCATTCGCGAGAACGGAATGGGCTCGATCGTGAATGGCCTGGCGGCGCACGGCGGCATCATTCCCTTCGGCTCCACCTTCCTCGTCTTCTCCGACTATATGCGCCCGGCCGTGCGGCTTTCCGCACTGAGTCACCTCAAGTCGATCTGGGTCTTCACCCACGACTCGGTGGCCGTCGGCGAGGACGGACCGACGCACGAACCCGTCGAACACGTGATGTCGTTGCGGCTCATCCCGAAGCTCACCACCATCCGCCCGGCTGATGGCAACGAGACGGCGGCGGCGTGGCGACATGCGATCGAGAGCGGCACCTCAACGGCCCTGATCCTTTCTCGCCAGGATCTCTCGATCCTCGACCAATCGGGTGCCACCGGAGATGCTGCCCGGGGCGGCTACATCCTTGTTGATAGCGACGGCGCGCCAGACGTCGTGCTGCTTGCCACGGGCTCCGAGGTCGAACTCGCCGTCATGGCTCGTGAGCTCCTCTCGGAGTACGGAGTTGGCGCCCGGGTCGTTTCGCTGCCCAGCTGGGAAATCTTCGATGCCCAGGGTCCGGAGTGGGTGGCTACCGTCCTTGGTCCCGAGGGAACCCCTCGCGTGTCGATCGAGGCGGGATCGACGCTGGGGTGGCAGAAGTACACCGGGGCGAATGGCGCCCAGGTCGGCATTGACACCTATGGCGCTTCCGGACCAGGCAAGGACGTACTGAAGCTTTATGGTATGACCAGGGAGCACGTAGCGGCGACCGCTCTGCGCCTTCTGGGCCGGGATTCGGAGGCCAATGACCTGGACTCGGAATTCCTCGCCAGCCAGGAAACCGCCGGCACCCAGCCCAGCGGCTCCGACGGGCACTCCTGATCTCCCTACCCCGATGCGGGCGTCCACGGCTCGCCGGAAAGGACCGACATCATGGCCGACAACACGATCAAGCAACTCTATTCCGCCGAAGGTCAGAGCGTCTGGCAGGACGACATCTCCCGCGACATGCTCAATTCCGGCCTGCTGCAGCAGCGGATCGACCTTGGAATTCGTGGCGTTACCTCCAACCCCACCATCTTCCAGAAGGCGATCGCCAGCGGCAAGGCCTATGACGAGGACATCACTCGTCTCCTCGGCAACGACCTCGCCGTCGAAGAAATCTTCCAGACGCTTGCCGTCAAGGACATCCAGGACGCCTGCGATCTCTTCCGGCCGCTTTACGATGAGTCGAACGGCACCGATGGCTTCGTCTCGCTCGAAGTGCTTCCCTCCCTCGCCCGCGACACCCAGGGCACGCTCGACAACGCCCGCACCCTGTGGAGCGCAGTCGATCGGCCGAATCTGATGGTCAAGGTTCCGGGCACCGAGGAAGGCGTTCCGGCGATCGAGGAGCTGCTCTACGAGGGCATCAACATCAATGTCACCCTGCTCTTCTCGCTAACCAATTACGAGCGGGTTGCCCGGGCCTACATTGGTGCCCTGATCCGGCGCAATGATGACGGGCTGCCCATCGATCGCATTGCGTCGGTCGCTTCCTTCTTCGTCTCCCGCGTCGACACCGCCGCCGACAAGTTGCTCGACGCCAATGGCTCGCCCGAAGCGCAGGCACTGAAGGGGAAGGTGGCGGTCGCCAATGCGCAGCTTGCCTACGAACTCTTCCAGGGACTCTTCGGTTCCGATCAGTGGCGCGTGCTCGAAGCCGCCGGCGCCCGCGTCCAGCGACCGCTGTGGGCCTCCACTGGCACCAAGAATCCGGCCTACAGCGACGTGCTGTACGTGGACACCCTGATTGGCCCGGACACCGTCAACACGATGCCGGTACCCACCATCGAAGCGTTCCTCGACCACGGAACCGTGGCCCGCACCGTCGACCAGGACTATGCAGGAGCCCACGCGGTGGTCGACGGCCTGGCCGACCTTGGCATCTCGCTGGAAGAGATCACCACCACGCTCGAAACCGAGGGCATCAACTCCTTCGTCGCCTCCTTTGATGACCTGCTCGCCGGCGTCGAAGGCAAGCGTCAGTCCCTCGCCCAGGTTGCCGGCGACAACTGATTTGACAGGCAGAGAACGACAGACCGGCCACGTGGCCGGTCTGTCATTGTGAACAGGGGAGAGACAGCATGGTTGAAGCAACAGGCAAACGCCACGTCGGCGTGGTGGGACTGGCGGTCATGGGTGAGAACCTCGCCCTCAACATCGCCCGCAACGGGTTCGCGCCCGCCGTCTACAACCGGACAGCCGCTCGTACCGAAGAGTTTCTCGCCACTCGCGGTCGGGATACGGAGATCCTCGGCACCTTCACGCTCGAAGAGTTCGTGAATTCGCTGGAACGCCCGCGCCGGATCCTGCTGATGGTGAAGGCTGGACCAGCGGTTGACGCCGTTGCCAATGAAATCGCCGAGTTCCTCGAGGAAGGCGACATCATCATCGATGGCGGCAACTCCCTCTACACCGACACGGAACGGCGGTCCGCCGAGTATGCGGCTCGTGGGCTCCAGTTCGTGGGCATGGGTGTATCCGGCGGCGAAGAGGGTGCGCTCTGGGGTCCATCGTTGATGCCGGGCGGACCGTTCGATGCCTACGAGCAACTCAAGCCGATGCTCGAAGCGATTGCCGCCAAGTCGGAATATGGCCCCTGCGTCACGCATATCGGACCAGGTGGCGCTGGCCATTACGTCAAAATGGTGCACAACGGCATTGAGTATGGCGACATGCAGCTGATTGCCGAAGCCACGCATATCATGCGTCGGGCACTTGGCATGACCCTCCCCGAGATCGGCGAGGTGTTTGCTCGCTGGAACACCGGCAAGCTCGAATCGTTCCTGATCGAGATTTCGGCCAAGGTGGCGGGATACATCGATCCGATGACCGGCAGGCCATTGGTCGAGGTCATTCTCGACCAGGCCGAACAGAAGGGCACCGGCCGCTGGACCAGCATCAGTTCCTACGAGCTTGGTACCCCGATCCCGGTGATCGACTCGGCTGTCAATGCGCGGGCGATTTCCTCGATGAAGGACCTCCGGCTGTTCGCGAGCACCATCCTTACAGGCCCGGGTTCTGACGGCGAGCCAATGCCTGCCGCTCCCGACCGCGCCGCAGCCATCGACGCGCTGGAGGACGCCCTTTACTTCGCCAAGATATCCTCCTACGCCCAGGGCATCGCCCTGCTGCGGTCAGCATCCACAACGTACAACTGGGATCTCGATATCGCCGAGATCGCCCGGATCTGGACCGCCGGATGCATCATCCGGGCTCGCCTGCTGGCCCCGATCATGGATGCCTACAAGGCCGATCCTGATCTGCAGAACCTGATGTTTGCCCCGTATTTCACGGACGAGATCAACTCTGGCATGCCCGCCGTGCGGTCCACGGTCTCCACGGCCGTTGCCTTCGGCATCCCGGTTCCGGCCTTCTCCGCCGCGTTGAGCTACGTCGACGCGTACCGCACGGCCACCCTGCCGGCCGACTTCATCCAGGGCTTGCGCGACTATTTCGGTGCCCACACCTATCGCCGCACCGATCTCGAAGGCGTGTTCCATACCGAGTGGATGGAAATTTCGGCCAACTCCTGAGTGCTCCACCGCCCCAGCCAGTTCCGGACAGGAAGGCGGCTGGGGCGGTACAGTTAACAGAAGAGGCCGCTTTTTGGGGCTCTTGCCTCGACGGCGCCGACCACCAGCTTCCGCACCCGGGTAGTCCACATCCACACGTCGTGGTCACCCCCACTACTGGTCACTGATGGTCCGATCCGATCCGACACATTCACCAGGTTTCACCAAGCGATGCCTGCGAGAGGCAATACCATGCCAGACCACCACTCCGCTCCTCCGGTAGAGGACTTCCCGGCACCACCGTTCTCAACTCAGGTCGATGTCGATCACGTCGGACACCAGTTCGACCTGACCGATCGGCTAACCCAGCAGAACACGAACCCGCTCCGGGCCGGGCTGCGACTCGAACGAATTCCGGCTCCCTGTGTGATGGTCATCTTTGGGGTAACCGGCGATCTCACCGCCCGCAAGTTGATGCCATCGCTCTATGATCTCGCCGTGGGTCATCCCCTGCCGGAGGGATTCTCCATCGTCGGTGTCTCTCACCGCGACTGGGACGACGAGACCTTCCGGGCCGAGATGAAGAAGGCGGTCAAGGAGGGCGCCCGCGCACCGGTCACCGAGGAGTCGTGGGAACTCTTCGCCCAGGGCCTCTTCTATGTTCGCGGCGATTTCGACAGCGACGATGTCTACAACCGCCTCAACCAGCGGCTGGAAACCATCGACGAAGAACGACGCGCGCAGGGCAATCGTCTCTTCTACCTTGCCACGTCGCCGGTCTTCTACGCGCCGATCATCAAGCACCTCGGCGCCTCGGGCCTCGCCAAGCGGCAGGACATCTACTACAACCGGCCCGAGGGCTGGAACCGGATCGTGATCGAGAAGCCGTTTGGCCGCGACGTCGAGAGCGCACGTGAGCTCAACGCGCAGATCGGCGCGGTCTTCTCCGAACGCCAGATCTACCGAATCGACCACTACCTCGGCAAGGAAACCGTCCAGAACGTCCTCGCCTTCCGGTTTGCCAATGCCCTCTTCGAGCCGGTCTGGAACCGGCAATACGTCGACTCGGTCCAGATCACGGTGGCCGAGGCAATCGGCGTCGAGGGGCGCGGTGCGTACTACGAGGACTCTGGCGCACTACGCGACATGATGCAGAGCCACATGTTGCAGCTGCTGGCGGTGATCGCGATGGAGCCGCCCGCGCTGTTCAACGGCAACGCCCTGCGCGACGAGAAGGTCAAGGTCCTGCGCGCGGTGGTGCCGCCGGTCGGCGAAGAAGTCAATGTCAAGACGGTCCGCGGCCAGTACGAAGCCGGTTTCGTCAGTGGGCGAGAACTTGGCGCCTATCGCGACGAAAAGGGGGTTCGGCCGCTCTCGCGCACCGAGACGTACGCCGCCGTGCAGCTTGAAATCGAGAACTGGCGCTGGGCTGGCGTTCCCTTCTACCTGCGAACTGGCAAGCGCCTGCCGCGCCGCGTCACGGAAATCGCCATCGAGTTCAAGCAGGTTCCGCACCTCATGTTCCAGTCGGTTGGTGATCTCGACCTGACGCCGAATGTGATCTCGATGCGGATCCAGCCGGACGAAGGCATCGCCCTCAAGTTCGCCGCCAAGGTGCCAGGCCCGTCCACCCAGCTGCGACCGGTGCGAATGGACTTCCTCTACGGCACCTCATTTGGCGAAGCAGGCCCCGACGCCTACGAGCGCCTGTTGCTCGACGCGATGCTGGGCGACCCGACCCTGTTCGCCCGCCGCGACGAAGTGGAAACGGCCTGGAACCTGATGCAACCCATCCTCGACGGGTGGGACGAACTGCCAACTCCGGTCTATCCCTACGAGTCCGGCACCTGGGGCCCGGCCAAGGCCGATGCCATGATGCGCCGCGAAGGCCGTGAATGGCGACGCCCCTAGGAGGTTTCCATGGTTGCCAAGTCCGAACCCCGACCAGTGCTCGCGACCACCTTCGAGTCAGCGACGCTGGACACCGGGGCCATCCACGATGAACTCAACCGGTTGTGGGCCCAACTCGGCGGACCACCGCATGGTGGGCAGTGGCCAGGCGAAATGATCGCCGACTCCCACTTCGGTGGCGGCGGCCTGATGCGGGCGAATACGCTGAACTTGGTGGCGGCGGCTCACAACATGCGCGATGCGGAGTTGATTACCGACACCATCTCCCGCATGCACGATTTCCTGCCGTCGCGCACGATCATCCTCATCGCCCAGGATCCTGCCGAGGAAGCGGGCGAGACCGTCTTCCACGTGCACCTTGAACTCAAGGAGCAGGTGACCGGCAAGGATGTGCCGGCCCTGCATTTCGAGACGATCACCATCATGGCGGGACAGGCCCAGTTGGCCAACCTGCCGAGCCTGGTGTCGCCGCTGCTTTCCGCCGAACTGCCTGACTTCCTGTGGTGGCCAGCTGGTGACTTCGCCACGAACGCCCTGTTCGGTGAGCTCCAGGAACTCGTCGACCGGGCGGTGATCGACAGTGCCCAACTGGGCAACGACATCACCGGCCTGACTGTTCTCCGCTCGCTGTTTGGCGAGACTGATGAGGACGCACCGATCTTCGGCGACTTCACCTGGCTCCGCCTCTCGCCCTGGCGCCAGCTCATTGCCCAGTTCTTCGATCCACACGATGTCCAGGAATGCCTTTCGACGATCGAAGAGGTCACGATCTCCTATGCCGACCTCCGCGACGATGGTTCCTCCGGACTCGCCGCTGCGGTCCTGACCGTGGGGTGGCTGGCAAGCCGGCTCGGATGGCAGGTCGTCGAACCGCTGGAGAAGCGCAAGGCAGGCGGCTGGACGGCTCCATTGCGGGCCACCGATGGTGATCGGCCGCGGGACATTTCGTTGCGGCTGCTGCCCGACCGCAGCCCGCATGCCATCTTTTCCCTTCGCCACATCGAGATTCTCTCGGGAGGCCAGCATCCGGGCAAGTTCCGGATCGAGCGGACCGATGCCGATGACATGGTGACGAGCAGCCAGACTGAAACCGT
>JAEZJB010000457.1 GCA_023415845.1 Chloroflexota bacterium
CGGCAACGGCTTCACCGGCATCAGCGAACCGGTCCTCGATCCGCTGGAGACGATCCGCCTGCAGGACGCCCTGCTCACCTTCCACGAGGACGGCACCGTCACCGAAACCGAGTGGCCTGCCGCCGACTTCATCATCGGCAACCCTCCATTCCTTGGCGGAAAGCGATTGCGTGACGAACTTGGAGACAAGTATGTAGATGTCTTGTTCAGAGTCTATCGCGGTGCCGTAGAACGCGAGTCCGACTTGGTTTGTTACTTTCTGGAGAGGGCTAGAGCACAGATCGCCCAAGGCGATGCTCGGCGCGCTGGATTATAGGCGACAAACTCGATTCGTGGCGGAGCCAATCGGGAGGCCCTCAAGCGCATTAAGCAGACTGGAGACATCTTTCTTGCCTGGGACGATGAACCATGGATTCTCAATGGCGCAGCGGTCAGGATATCGATAGTCGGCTTCGATGATGGCGTTGAACTTCGACGGAGTCTAAACGGGCGCGAAGTTGCCATCATCAATTCAGACTTAACTTCGTCGATCGACCTAACTCAGGCTGATCGATTGGATGAGAATCGTCGGCTGGCATTTATGGGGACGACGAAAGGAGGAAAATTCGACATCGCCAGCGAAGTTGCCCATTCGATGCTCCATGCCCCAACAAATTCAAATGGTCGTCCGAATTCTGATGTGGTTCGTCCGTGGGTTAATGGACTTGACATTACCAGGCGAAATAGAAACATGTGGTTCATCGATTTCGGTGATTCCATGAGTGAACAGCAGGCTGCGCTCTATGAATTGCCTTTCGAATACCTAAAGGAGAATGTGTTCCCCACTCGACAGACCAATGCGCGAGCGGCTTACCGTGAGAACTGGTGGATTCATGTAGAGGCAAGAAGTGGACTGCGGAAGGCAATCGCGGGGCTGGAGAGGTTTGTTGCGACACCTACAGTAGCCAAGCATCGTCTGTTTACGTTCATTGACAAGACGGTACTTCCCGACCATCAACTCATTGCCTTTGCGAGGGACGATGATTATTTCTTCGGGGTGCTGCACTCACGGGCGCATGAGGTCTGGTCGCTGCGGATGGGCACGTGGTTGGGGAAAGGGAACGATCCTCGCTATACGCCGACCACCTGCTTCGAGACCTTCCCACTACCGTGGCCACCGGGTCAGGAGCCACTCGACGATCCCCGCGTGATCGAGATCGGAGCGGCGGCCGCCAACCTCGACCACCTCCGGCGCAACTGGCTCGACCCGGAAGGTGCCACCGAAGCCGAACTGAAGAAACGGACCCTCACCAACCTCTACAACCAGCGCCCAACCTGGCTTCAGCACGCCCATGCCCGGCTCGACCGTGCCGTCTGGGCCGCCTACGGCTGGGACGACCCCGACCCGGCCACCGTCGACGAGGACACCATCCTCGCCCGCCTCCTGGCCCTCAACCTGGAGCGTGCGGGTACGACCTGACCGGTCACATTCGATGCTTCCTGCCCACCTGTCCACTCATGGAGTCCCCCGACTATGATCTTCCTGACGCCCCGGCTGCCAATGGCCCTGCTTGCCCTGCTCCTGACCCTGAGCGGGTTGACCATGAGCGGCTCTGCGACCGTCGTCGCCGAGGGCAGGATTGTCCAGAGTAGTGATGATGGGGAGGGTGGGCAATCCGACGACGATGGCGATGATGCCAGCGACAACGAGTCCATGGAGGAAGACGGGGATGACCGCGGCCCAGGCGACGCGGTCGTGGCCTCTTCGGACTGTGCCGCACGGGGAGAGTCGGTCAACCTTGCCGGCTGCGACCTGCGTGGCGCCAACCTGAGTGGTGCTCACCTGCACGGCGCCAACCTGCAGGGTGCCAACCTGACTGGTGCCAATCTGAGCAACGCCGATTTGAGCGCTGCAGATCTGTCCGAAGCCAATCTGCGCGGCGCTGACCTGAGCAATGCGACCCTGCGCTCCACGGATTTGACGGAAGCGGATTTGACCGGCGCGGATCTGCGCGGTGCCTACATCGCCGACGGGATGCTGGCATGGGCCAATCTGCGCGGTGCTGATTTGACCAACGCCGATCTTCGATTTGCCGTTCTGTACGCGGCCAACCTGGAAGGCGCTACCCTGGAGGGTGTCCGTTGGCAGGGCAATATCTGCCCAGACGGCTCGTCTACCACTGTTCCCGCAATGACCTGCCTGGCACACCTCGACCCGATCGTGGACCCGCGTTGACAGTCCGTTTCAGGCAGCGGGTCCGCCGTGACCTGGATCGGGCCATTTGGGCCGCCTGGGGCGATTGCCTGGGGCCGGGTGGTGTCCGCATCGGCGGTGTCAGCGGATCCTGATGGGAGGACGTCGGGACGGCTCCCAACGTCAGAAGTCGAGTTCATCATCTGCGTTCGTCCTGGGGCAACGTCGCGCCGCTGCTCCGTACCCGTCCAGAGCGGCTGCGTCCTGCAGGTTCACCGGATTCAGCTGATACCCAAGGATTTGGTGCGCCTATCCCGCACCAAAGACGCACGTCAGAGAGCCGCCGCGGTCCTCGCAAGTTCCCCACACCTCAGGAAAAGCATACCCACCGGGGTAACAGCAGGAATCATTCAGCGCGGTACAAAGGGAACCGGTATCGGAACAGGCATCACTCGTGGGCCACCTCCCATCGTCCGTCTTCGTGACCGAGTCAATGAAGAGGCTGACTTCGGCATATTCTCGTGCCGTATCAAGCACCGACAGCGGCTCCTGCTCGAACGACATGTCGGTGATCAGCTCGGCTGCGAGTAAGGTCACCTCATAGGTGAGTGTCGCCGCCGCCTCGTCATAGGTGGCTGACAGGAGGGTCAGGACCACCGCCTCTTCGTCATGGGCGTCGTTCTCGAGATGCCCTATCAGCGTGGCGTTCGGCGCGCTGTCGGCGAACGCGTCGGCGAATCCATCGACGAACGATGCCGTTGGCTCGGCCCCGACAATCCGGTTCGGGCGGTCCGAGAAGTAAATCGTCTGCGGTCGGACATGGGTCATCGTCAAGGTGTGGACGTCGCCAGTGCCCGGGGTGAGGGTAGTCACACCAGCGTATTGAACGTAGAGCAGGCTGACTGGTGCGACTGGAACCGGAGACGCTTCAGGCTCCGGAGTGGCGACCTGGGCAGCGACCGGGCGAGTTCCCAGGCTCGATAGGCCGAAGGCGGCCGCGAGGCCCGTACCCGCCTGGGTGATGGCGGTCCGGCGGGTGAAGCGCCGGGAGGTCCAGCGGGTCAAAGCATCGAAACGGGAACCCTGCATGACGTGTTCTCCCTGAGACTGGTTGGACGGCCGTCGAAGACCCCACCGCCAATGGCCAGGGAGCGGTGCCAGGAGAGGAAGCGCCGAGACACTGGCGAAATGACGGCGCCTCGCCGCCTGTTGGCCGATGTCGGTTCCCACGTGTTCCCGTGCTGGCGATTCTCCTCCAGAAGCAACATGGAGTTCAAGGACGTGGCGCCCTCCCGGTGTGGTGGGCGAGGGTTGCTGGCTATCACCAATGCCGGAGAAGGTCGACGAGGTCACCATCATCACCTGCACCCCAGCTCGGCAAATCCCGCCGCCAGTCGAGGCAGGCACGAATGCACCCCGGCTGGAAGCGCTAGCGTTTGCCAATGCGCCACAGGTAGGCGTTGGCGCGATTGGCGGCCAGCAGCTTGGCTGCCTCACAGGTCGTTGCCTCGCCCCGGCACTCGGTCAACACATTCCCGAAGTGATCAACCAGTTTGAGGGTCATGCGGCAGGCAGTCCCCCGACCGGAGCTTTGCTGTCCAATCCACCCAAGGGTGAGCAGCCGTTCGTAGGTCAATGGTGCTTCAGTCATGCTGCCGGCCTTTTCGACGATGGCGACTATCCGTGCAGGCAGCCGCGCCAAACCCCTAGCGAATTCGCAGAAATGGATAGCGATCACGGATGTAGGTGTGGAAATGGCGATCCAGTTGCTCGCTGTTCATCAGCAGGTCATAGCTGGTCGGCGGTACCTGATAGAACTCATAGACGTCACCACGCCGGAACTCTACTTCCAGTCGATGGCTCGCCGGATCGTACCCAATGGCCCGAATGTCATCAGCCTTCACGGGCAGAAGCTGCATCGCCAGTCTCCCCGCCGTCCAGCGGAAGGTTCAGGAGCGGTTGCTCCACCAGAATCCGCCGGGCGACCACATCGAGAAACACTGCCAGGTGCGTGGTCTGGTGAACCAGTTCCATCGTGCCCACCCGGTACGTCTCGCCTGATGAACCGAGCCCCGGCACGAACTGGGGAACATCCGCCACCTGCAGGCGAATCGCCAGGTCTGGATAGCGCTGGTGCCAGAACTGACGAGCGCGAAAGCATGCCTGGCGCATGTCGTCCGCCGAAGGCGCCTGGTGGCGGGAAATCATCGGGACGTCCGCCGGGCGGCCTGACCGGGATGAGGTGAGCCGCATCTTGAAACGGCAGACATGGCAGGTCTCCTGACTTCCTCACGGAATGTGGGGAACACTCAGTCTACCAGCTTCGGCGAACGCGCCCTTCGGTGATGGCGCAAACGTGGTACAGTGGGAGCACGGTATGAAATAGATGCCATCAATGAAGTGTCGGCATGCGATTGCTGCTGTACTTTGCACCGTGGGGAGCACACGTAAAACGCTCTCAAGCGCCCGTAGCCCAATTGGCGAGAGGCGTCGCGGTTTGCCGCGATCCAGTGCAAGTTCGATCCTTGCGGGGCGCACAAAAACTTCCCGATATCCCACCGACATCCTTCGAGAGAATCGTTCAGGCCCACTCGGCACCAGCCTTGCTGGGCGATACCGGGATACACATCACCATTCGGAACTCATGGACAGCGCGGGACCGAACCCGGCCGTCCACCACCTAGCAATCACTCGACGGCACGGACGACCGGTCGTCGAGGAGCACCTCAAGCACCCAGATCGTCGCCAATGCGGTTTCCAGTTGCTGGCGGGCCATGCCCATCAAGCGCGCCACATCATTCGCATCACCACCGGCTTCCAGCCGGGCAATATCCGCCGCCTGCACGTGCTCGCCAAGGCGCCGTGCAAACTCTTCCTGCGACAGGCCAAGTTCTTCGCGCCGGGCCTGAATCGCGCGTCCACCTCTCGGCGTTGCCATGGAAACTCCTTCCTGGGCGCTCCGCGAGAACGATCGTTTCAGTATCCCGTGCCGATTTCGTGGCACCATCCCCGGAGGTGACTATCGTCGAAGCGCATGAGGCCGCAAAATCAGCCCGTATGCGGTATGCACTTTTGGCATATTGAACGGATGCCCTTACGGTACCGGCGGTTGTACGACACCATGGAGGTACCTGCATGCCGACAATCGCGCATGTGCCATGGGTCCATTAGGCTGTTGGGAGGCGCTACGAGATGGGCTGTCGAGAGAGCTATCCGTTGCGTACCCCCATACTGAAGGACCACATTGCATGCCCATGAACGCACTCGGCAACTACATTCGCGAACGGCGGATGGAACTTGGCCTCACCCAGGAACAACTGGCAGAGCGCATTGGCCCCACCACCCGCCAGGCCGAAATCTCCCGGCTCGAACGCGGCCAGGTCATCATGCCCCGCCGCCAGAAAATGGAGCGCATCGCCGCCGCCCTCGACGTCAGTCTGGGCACGCTGCTCCAGTGTTCGGGCTGGCTCACCGACGAAGAGCGCGATGAGATGGATGCCGGCCAGGCCGAACACGTCGATGGCCAGGTCGCCCTCCACGGCGAACTGGTCGAACTGCGGGAAGTCCTCCAGCTCGCCATCGAGCGGCTCGCCGTCCTCGAAGCCAAAGTGCCGGAATATTCCTGAGCGCCGGGCTGGCGTCAGGTCACCCCGGCGTCAGTTCACGACCGTGGTGACATCGGGGCGCTGACCGTGGATGGCTCCCCGGTCTGGTGCACGGCAACAACGGCTTCTTCCCGGCCGGCATCGATGGTGGCCCGGCGCATCAGCACCACGCCCACCGTGGCCGACAGCAGCGACCCGCCGATCACCCCAATCCGGGTCGCGTTCATCAGTTCGGGCGACGCGCCAAACGCCAGCCCACCGATGAACAGGCTCATCGTGAACCCGATTCCGCACAGCACGCTCATCGCATAGAGATGGTTCCAGGTCAGCATCGTCGGCTTGGGCGCCACCCCAAGGCGGATCAGCAACCAGATGCTGCCGAAAATCCCCACCTGCTTGCCGATGAACAGGCCCAGCACGATCCCGAGCGGCAGCGTCCCGATCACGTCACTCCGCTGCAATCCGGCAAAGGCGATCCCGGCATTGGCGAAGCCAAAGATGGGCAGGATGCCGAAATTGACCCACCGATCGATCGCATGCTCGGTGGTCTTGAGCGGGGAGCGATGCTGGTGCTCCGTGCTGGCGGCCGGAATCGCGAAGGCAAGGATCACCCCGGCCAACGTCGCGTGCAGCCCCGAGTTGTAGATGGTCACCCACAGCGCCACCCCGACGGCCAGGTAGGGCAGGAGGCGGTGCACGCCCGCCCGGTTGAGCGCGAACAGCGCCACCACACAGGCGGTCGCGCCAGCCAGCCACGTCGACTCAATTCCGGACGAATAGAAGACCGCGATCACCACGATCGCCAGCAAGTCATCGACGATGGCGATGCCCACCAGCAACATCCGCACCGCAATCGGCACCCGCGAACCAAGGACCGCCAGCACCCCAACGGCGAAGGCGATATCCGTGGCCGAGGGAATCGCCCACCCATCGAGATGCAGGCTGTCGCTCCGGTTGACCGCCACGAAGATCAGGGCGGGCACGGCCATGCCGCCCACCGCCGCCAGTCCGGGCAGGGCTCGGCTTCGCCAGGAGGCCAGTTCCCCCTCGAGCAACTCCTGCTTGATCTCCAGCCCAACGAGCAGGAAGAAGATCGCCATCAGGCCGTCATTGATCCAGTGCTCGATCGAAAGCCCAAACACGTACTGGTGCAGGAGGTCGTGGTAGCCGTCACCGAGGGGGGAGTTGGCAATCAGCATCGCCAGCACGGCGGATGCCAGAAGTACAACGGCAGCTGCTGGTTCGCTGCGCAAGAACCGCTGAAGCATGGAGGTTGGTCCGAAGAATGAGGGAGGCGCGCATCGCCGGACGGCAATGACTGAGGTGCCTATATCGTAGCTGGCTCAGGCGATGGCGGCCAGCCACTGCTTTACCGGCGTCGACTCACACCATGACCGGGGCACGGAAAAGGCGTCCCGGCACCAGGGCCAGGACGCCTTTTGCACCGTGGATCAGCCGATCAGGAGATCGAAACCGCCTCGGCTTCGTTATCCGGGGCCACCACGTAGACCGTGACCTGGGTCTGGTCCTTGCCCAGATCGAGGAACTTCTTGTCGTCACGATCGAGAATGGCCACACCAAAGACGCCGGAATCATCAACCGGTGCCAGCGCGATCACCAGCTTGCCATCCTTCAGGATGCCGGCGATCTCACCACAGGCAACGATGGTGCCGTAGTCATCGGGGCTGGCGTGAACGGCGACCACATGCTGCGTCTTGCTCAGATCATCGAGCTTGACGTCGAGCTTCTTGCTGCTCTCGGTGATCACCCGGGTCTGCTCGGTGCCAATGACCTCCGGGTCCTTCTCGTCGACACCAACAGAGAGGGCGTTATCCATGGTCCAGGCGGGCTCGGCCGTTGGGCTGGCACAGGTGCCTTCGTGGATCGCCACGGGATAGCCTTCGGATGGGCCTCCTGGCGTCGCCTCGGCTGGCGCATCCTGGGCCATGGCGGCCGGAACCAGCAGCACGGCGACGATGAGACCGAAAAATGAGGTGACCAGATGCTTGCGGATCTGCATGGGGGAGACCCCTTTCCTCAAAACACACCGGATCGAATCAACCGATGAGCCCTCATCCTGCGCCCGCGGGCATTGGTGAACCACTCCACCTTGCACATATGTCTGGTTTGCATGTGACCTCAGTGGCGTGAAACCAGCCTCTCGTGGACTATACGGACATGTGAGAGCCACCATTCCTGGCCCCAGGCTGTCAATTCGCAGGAGAACCGCATCGTGACTACCGCCGGCGAACGCATCTATGTCACCGACAAGACCCTGACCCCGGACCCCACGATTCATCCGAGTTCCCTGATTCGCGACAGCACCCTCGGCGAGTGGACCGATATCGGGCCCAACTGCTCCATCGTCGAGTCAGAGATCGGCGACTACACCTACTGTGCCGGAGACGTCTCGATCATCTACGCCACGGTGGGCAGGTTCTGCTCCATCGCCTCACACGTCCGTATCAATCCCGGCAACCATCCCATGCACCGGGTGACCCAGCACCACATGACCTACCGCCGCAGTATGTTCGGCTTTGGGGAAGACGACACCGAATTCTTCCAGTGGCGACGTGACCATCACGTCACCATTGGTCACGATGTCTGGATCGGGCACGCCGCCATCATCATGCCGGGGGTGACCATCGGCACGGGAGCAGTGATTGGGTCGCAGGCGGTAGTGACGAAGGATGTGGCACCGTACACGATCGTGGGGGGTGTCCCGGCGAAGGTCATCCGCGAGCGGTTCCCGGCCGACACTGCCGAGCGCCTGACCCGCATCGCCTGGTGGGACTGGCCCCGCGAGGTGCTGGAAGCCCGCTTCGATGACCTGCTTGACCTCGACGCCTTCATGGAGAAGTACGACCCGGCCGGGATGCCCGCCATCGACGGATAGGCGCTCCAACCGGTGGAGCCCGCCCGCGATTACGTAGGCGAGCGCGTGCCTGAAACGCTATTCCCACCCCAACTCGTCGCCGAATCTCGGTAACTTCACCGATGGAACCTGGCCGCCACAGGACCAGAATCTGGCTACAGCGTTTGGTACGACGCAATCGCCAGGCTCTGGCATCTGCGTAGTCCGAAGGGGGTTGCCATGTTCCATCGGCGTATCGGTCGGTCCTTCCTCCTCGTCCTGTTCGT
>JAEZJB010000013.1 GCA_023415845.1 Chloroflexota bacterium
CACCGGACGGCGCGGACGGGTTCGTCCCGACAGGAGAGCAGAGTCAGCCCCAGACCTTCGATGCGGCCGCCCCGGTGGCGAATGTCGCGGCCCTGCCGGTCACCGGTGCAGGTGACGGTCTCGGTGATGGGCAATCGAGCCTCGCGCCTGTGTTCGCCCTGCTGGCGGCTGGCTGTCTGCTGGCAACGCGACTCCTGTCGACCACCCCCGGTGTCCGGAAGCACAACCGGTAGTGCCTCTCGCACTCCGGGAACCGAATCCTGGGGCGAGACGTTCTGATGGGGTGGACAACGATGCCCACCCCATCAGAAAGGCCTGATTCCGTGTTTCGCCGTGCGCTTCCCTTCGACCTGATCTCCCTTCGACTCGTACTGATCGTCCTGGCCGGGGTGATCGTGATGCTGCTGACCGTGGCCGAGGCCGACGCCGCCGAAACCGGAGTAAGTACACCCACCGCCTGGGAATACGCCCACCAAACGGCACCCGCCGCCGAACGACCCGTCGCTCCCTCAACCGCCGCCGATCTGCACCTGGCGACTGGCCTGAGCATCGCCGCCCTGGTCGTGATTGCCACCATGGTGGTTGGCGAGCGCACACCGGCCGAGGCGGTGGATGCCGACCTGGCGCCAGCGACCACCGTCACCCGCCTGCCTGCCATGCTCCTGCCGCTGTCACCGGCGACGACGTTGCAGGAAGCGGCCTGATCCTTTCCTCCCCTCCCCATCTTCACCACGCCGCTGACGATGCCGTCGGTGGGGTGGCGTCGTTTGCGGGAGGCTGAGGGTGAGGCGTCAGGTCACGATGGTTGGGTGAAACCCTTCTGGTCCGTCGAGCGTCCCTGAAGCAGACGGGTGAGTGTGGAGGCTCGCCTGGTTCCGCGAAAGGTATCTCGTCTCATGTTTCGCCCATTTCCGTTTCCGCCCTGGGCTCGAGGGGCTGGAGTGCTTGCCGGGCTGGTGGCAGGCACGTTGTTGTCGGCGCAGGTGGCGCTCGCCGATGGAACCCTGACCAATCGTCAGCCTGTGGAGGCGACGCCGGTCATGACACCAACGCCAGGCGACCAGAGCCTGATCGAGCAGCTTCCCGGCGACGATAACGTGGTGCTGGTGGCCGGGGTGGCTGCCGTGACCGTGCTGGGATTGACTGGCCTGGCGGCTCTCGACCGCCGCCCGCCCGTGACCGAGCAGGACGGGCGCGACTTCGACTAGCTGATCTGGGCGGGCTTCCCTGGTCCCGCGATCAGTTGACCCGGTTGCGGAGCGGTTCGCCGGCGAAGTGGGCGGCGAGGTTGGAGACGGCGAGGTCGACCATCGCCTCGATCGCTTCTGGCGTGCGTCCCGCCATATGGGGCGTGAGGAGCAGGCGATCGACGGTGAGGAGGTGGGGCGGAATGTTCGGCTCACCTTCCACCACATCGAGGGCGGCCCCGGCGATCTCTCCACCTGCGAGGGCGGCCACGAGGTCGTCGGTGTCGACCACGGTGCCGCGTCCGATATTGACCAGGTAGCCGTTTGGCCCGAGGGCTCGCAGCACTTCACGGTTGACGATGTGGTAGGTGGACTCACCGCCGGGAGCGGCCAGCACCAGGAAGTCGGCCCAGTCGGCAAGCTCGGCGAGGGATTCCTTGTAGGCATACGGGGCGTCGGCAACGGGCGTTCGGTTGTGATAGGCCACGTCCATGTCGAAGCCATCGGTGGCACGATGGGCGATCTGGCGGCCGATCTGCCCGAGCCCGAGGATACCCAGCTTCTTGCCCGACACCTGTACCCGCCGGTAGGGGAAGTCCGTTCGCTCGCCACTGTTGGCGACATCTCGCTGCGGTGAGGAGAAGTTGGACCACTCGCCCCGCCGGACCGCCTCGACGCTGGGAACGAGGGTGCCGGCGATGGCGAGGAGCAGGGTCATGGCGTGGTCAGCGACGGCGCGGGTGTTGGTGCCGGCACCGTTGGTGACGACGATTCCTCGCTCGTTGACGGTGGGCAGGTGGATGTTTTCGTACCCCGCCCCGATGGCGCAGATGATCTCAACCTCGGGCAGGGCCGTGATCTCGTCGGCGGTCAGGCCGAGGGAGCCGTTGGTAAGTACCGCCCGTGCGTGGCGTACTGCCATGACCGCCGCAGCTCGTCCACCATGCTGGCCAGCCTGAAAGACCTCGAAACCGGCGGCTTCCAGTTTGGTAACGGCCTCGGGTGAGATATCGATGATGACGAGCAGGGGGATGGCCATGACTTCTCCTCCGGTCCGCCGACAGGGGCGGGACAATGTTCGCTGGGGCGATCATGCGCAACGACGGGCGAAACGGCAACCGCCCCGCCTGCAGGTTTGCAGGCGGGGCGGTTGTGGTCCGGGTGATGCGACTTAGCCGACCGGGCTGGCTTCGGGCGTGGCGCCCATCGAGCCGACCGGGCCGTAGACGAGGGTGGCGATCTGCTCGCTGTCGCGATCGAGAGTCATCGACACTTCCATCTCCGAACCATCGTCGCCAATCAGGATGAAGCTGGTGACGGTGCTCGGCATGTCCATGGTCGAGACGATCGAGGAAGGATCGACTTCCCAGGTGACATCACTGGCCTGGAGGTCCGATAGTTCCTTATAAATGGTGGGCATCGATGTGGTCTCGAAGAAGACCAGCGAAAAGTGGGTGTTGATCTGGTCGAGCGTGAGGCTGCCGGTTTCGCCATTGAGGGTCTCGACGAACCACTGGGCGTGCTCACCGAGCGGGCCGGCCGGCCAGGCGACTCCGGCAGTTGGTGAGGCCGAGGGCGTTGCGTCCTGGGCGGCAACCCGGCCGACCGCCAGGGTGGCGAAGGCAGAAGCGGCGAGTCCGATGGTGGTGCGGCGTGACATGCGGGAGTGGAAGTTCATACGCGGTCCCTTTCCTGAAGCCAGCCCGCGGATACGGGCCTTCCCCGCATTCTACGACGCGCGGCTGATGGAAACGGTCGGTGAGGAGGGGCGGGGCAGCCGTGGAGCGGGAAGAGATGGCTCGCGGGTGCCGGTTTGGGCGGGCACCCGCGACTGCAGAGGGGGTTCAGCAGGAATGAGGATCAACTGGCCGGGGTGGCCGCTGGAGCGTCGGTAACCGGTGCTGGCTGGAAGAAGAGCCCCGCGATCAGGCCAGTCTCACGATCAACCGAGAGGGTAGTCAGGAGCCGGAGACCGTCGCGACCGGACAGCACGAACTGGGCGGTAGTTGGCGGCAGGTCGCGAGTGGTGGCGATGGTGCCTGGTTCGACCGTGTAGGGAGCACCCTGGCTTGCCACAGTGAACAGAGCCGTGGCCAGGTCATCGGCTGGGACCTCGTCGAGCACGATCTGGGCCAGGTGCGGCTCGATGGCTGCGCCAGTAATATCGGCGGCGTCGCCGTTGAGGAGATCGACAAGCCACTGGATCTGTTCGCCAAGCGGCCCTTCGGGAAGGTCCGGAATGCTGGCGACTGGCGACGCCACCGCTGCGGCTTCGGGCGTCGCGGCGCTGGCCGGTGCCGTGGAAAAACTCAGGCCCTCGATCAGTCCGCTGGCGGAACTGACGTTGATGTTGACCTGCAGACGGTTGGCGGGATCCTGGCCAACTATCACGAACCGACCGGTGGTTGGCGGCAGGTCGCGGGTGGTCAGCATGGAGCCTGGCTCGACGGTGACCGGACCAATTTCACGTGCCAGGGCCGCGAAGTCGGCAGCAATCGAGTCGGCTGATTTCACCACAAGGGCGTTCTCGGAAAAGTGCCCGGCAACCGCTTCACCGGTGATGGCGGTTGGGTCACCGGTGAGCAGGTCGACAAACCACTGAATCTGCTCGCCGAGTGGGCCGGAAGGCAGGTCGGGGATCGAGACCGAAGATGTGGGAGAAGCTTCCTGGGCCAGGACCTTCACGGTGGTGTTCGCGAGCAGGAGCGAGGCAGCGGCGAGAGTGAGGCCGGTCCGACGAGAGAGACGACGATTCATGTGGAATCTCCTGTGAGGTGCCAGGGTGTGCTCGTTCTCCCTAGGGTACCGTGCTTCGCGACTATGGGAATGCAGGAAAGCCACGTCACGGCCGATGAGGGCCGCAACGTGGCGTTCGTTCGATTGACTGGGCTGATGCTTCCGTATATCAGGCAGCCGGAGTAGCGGCGGCTGGGGTGTCCAGCGTGAATCCGAGCGGCTTGAAGGCGAGACCGGTTACCTGGCCCGTTTCGGGATCGACCGAGATGGTGATCTGCACGACGACACCGTCCCGTCCATCGGCGCGGAAGACCGCGGTTTTGGGCGGGGTTTCGGGAAGGACGGCAATCTGGCCGGACTGCATGGTCAGCGGTGCCGCGACGGTGGCGACTTCGGCGATGACTGCCGCGAGATCCTCGATAGCGACGACTTCCAGCATTTCGCCGGCGAACTCGGGCGTCAGCGCCTCGGCCGTGATCGCATTCTGATCGCCATTGATGAGGTCGAGCAGCCACTGAATGCGGTCACCGAGCGCGCCTTCCGGCAATTCGCTTGCCGCGGCGACTGGCGAGGCTGCCGGTGTTGCGGCGTCCTGCGCGGGCAGGGTGCTGCCGCAAGCACAGTCGGTGGAGGATGCGGGGGTGCTGGCGGCCTCCCTGGCCAGGATGCTCGTCGAGCCAGCCGCCGCGACGAACGCCGTGGCAAAAGCCAGGCCGGCACGGCGAGTAAGGCGGTTCTGCAGCAGGTGAGACATATATACGTCTTTCCGTTGGGGGTGTGAGGAAGGTATCCGACTCGTTCCGGGAACAGGGTGCCCAGTCTACGGCACCCTGTGGATTTGGGAAGCCCCCGATGGCACTGCACACAGCCATCGGGGGCTCGGTTCGCGGTATTTCGCAGGCTGGGCAGGACCAGATGGAAGGTCAGCTGCGAATCAGGTGATGGATCGCCAGAAACTCGGTGATTGCCTGGACTGCCGCCGGAGAGAACGGCAGCGACGGATCGACGTAGTCAAGCGCGGGATTCGGTTCGCCGGGAACGTCGCGCAGCAGGTGGTTGGCCTCTGGAAGCAGCACGAGGCTGGCCGCTTCGTTGCCAGCCTCGGCAAAGCCGGCCATCAATTGTTCGACCTGATGAACCTGGACCTGAGCGTCCTTCTCGCCCAGTAGCACCAGCACCGGGAGGGTGGTTGGGAGGGCGGCAGCGATGGCGGATGGTTCCCAACTGTCGGCTTCGACCAGGAAGGCGACGTTGACCGGATTGAAAATCGCCTGCAATACGGGAGAGGTGACCGTTTCGGGCAGCTCTCCCGTCGAGCGCAGGCTCTCGATGATGGCAGCGAGTTCAGTGCTGAGGGCTTCGGCATCGTCCAGTGTCATCAGCTGGCCCGCCACCGCCTGATCGAACTGGGACGTGAGTTGTTCGTTCAGGAGGTCGAGATACCGAATGCTGAGGGGGGCGACCAGCATCAGCGCTGCGGGAGGGGTCCCCATCGCCGTCATCTGCTCGGCAAGCTTCAGGGCGAAGAGGGCGCCCTCGCTATGGCCGACG
Source organism: Chloroflexota bacterium (assembly GCA_023415845.1). GTDB lineage: Bacteria > Chloroflexota > Chloroflexia > Thermomicrobiales > UBA6265 > JACCYX01. The sequence continues at coordinate 5,475 of JAEZJB010000013.1, forward strand.
AGGATGATCTGTGTGGGGTCGACCTCTGGCTGACTGGCGAGGAAATCGGCAGCGTCGCTGGCTTCCTGAAGAAAGATGCTGGCCGTGATCGCGGCCGGATCAGCGATACCCGCCAGGCCGGTGGCGCCCGAGCCCAGCTTGTCGTAGCGCAGGGAGGTGATGCCCTGACTGGCGAGCGTGGCGGCGAGGTTGAGGTTGGTGTTCATCGTGGTCAGGCTGCCGCTGTTGCCATTGCGGTCGGTAGGCCCAGACCCCGAGATGATGAGGGCGCCAGGACCCTGGTCGGTGACCGCTGGAACCATGAGCGAGCCATGAATCGTCATGCCATCGCTGGCAAAGGTAACTTCGCGATCTGCGGGAGCGAGCTGGGGACTCGCTACTGGTGACGATTCGGAGACCCGGGCGGTGGTGGTGGGGATGAGCAGCGCTGCCAGGAGCAAGGCAATGAATGGAGAAGCAGGGCGGGGCATGAAACTCCTTTCCTGAGATCAATAGGTGCCGTCGTCGTCTTCGTCCTCATCATCAAGTTGCTGCTCGCGGGCCACGATGTGGGCAGCACGCCGTTCGGCCGACCCATACCCTCCCACCAGATAGATTCCCGCCACCACAACCGTAATAACGACGGCAATCAGCAAGCCAACCAGCCAGGCATCGAGCGCAATCGCGATCGCGCCTCCGATGCCAATGCCGAGGAAGAGCCCGGCTCCCCAGGCGATGGCGCGCCGCTGGCGTTGGGCAGTCCCTGGCACGGGACCAACATCCTGTCCCATGAATCACATCCTTTCGGTCAGGGGCGGGGGCCGCCTTTGGGCATGCGGAGCCAGATGAGCACCAACAGGGCGGCAATGGCGAGGCCGACTGCGAAGGCGATGTCCAGCCCCCAATCGGTGAGGAGAATGATGCTGCTGGCGCTACCAAGGATGAGTGCGACGACCGCAATGACCGAAATGATGGTCATGGTGCGTTGCGACAGGAAAACAGGCTCCTGATCGTCATCGTCGGTGGGCAAATGCTGGGACATGGGTGGGAATGGCTACCTCGCGCGATGTGCGGATACTCCTGAGAGACGGTACCACGGACGACGGGGTTCGACATGGACAACCGCGCACGTTCGTGCGGATCGCTTGAGGTAAGCCGCAGATGGCGATAGGGTGAGCGTCGATTGCTCGTATGCCTGATTCCGAGGAGCCTGCTTCCGTGTCTACTGCCCCCAAAGCCGTCATCTGGGATGTCGACGGTACCCTGATCGATTCCGGAGAAGCTCACTGGCAGAGCTGGCGGGCGATCTTTGCCGCAGACGGCCTCGACGATCTCGACTATCCAACGTTCATCAGCTGGTTCGGGCGCCGCAACGACGACATTCTGCAGGAACGGTTTCCGGACGCTTCCCCAGAGTGGATGATGGAGATTGCCGAGCGGAAGGAATCCCATTACCGGGAAGGGCTGATGGCCGAGCCATCGGTGATTCAGCCGGGGGTCAATGAGTGGCTGGTGCGTCTGGCGGCCGATGGCTGGAAGCTGGGAATCGGTTCATCGGCAGCGGCGCCGAATCTCGAGATCATCCTGCGACAGGCTGGCTGGACCGACACCTTTGGCGTGGTCATGAGCCGTGAAGATGTACGGGACGGGAAGCCGCACCCGGAAGTCTTCCTGACGGCAGCCGAGCGCCTGGGTGTAGACCCTGATCGCGCGATCGTGGTGGAAGATGCCGCTGCCGGGATTCTGGGGGCGCACCGGGCCGGCATGCGAACGATTGGAGTTGGCACCCATTACAACGAAATCGGGGCAATGGTGGCCGTGCCGTCACTGGATATGCTGGCCGATGACGCGTTCGATCGGCTGCTGGAACAACCGGTGCCGGTCGTGGAGCCATTTGGAGCCGAGTAGCGACACCGCCGAAATTGCCATTCGGAACGACCGGTGACACACAACGGCCACGGATTCAGGTCCGTGGCCGATGTGTGTCGTTCAGGGTTGTCAGCCAGCCAGGCCGCTCGACTTAGTGAGCCATCACCGGATTGCCTTCGGCGGCTGCGGCGTCGTCGGCGAGGTTTGGCGTCACCTTGCCCGAGTTCTTGCGGTACATGGCGACGAGGAAGATGCCGACCACCGAGATTCCAGCCGAGATGAGGAATGTCTGGTCGTAACCACGGAAGGCAGCGTCGAGCATGGCTTCTGGTGAGGCGGTGCCAAGGTCCAGTTCGCTCATCTGGGCGTTGATGCGACTCGTGAGAATCGTGGACATGACGGCCACGCCAGCAGCGGAAGCGAACTGTCGCATGGTGCTGAGCAGCGATGATGCGTTGGCGGTGTCGGCGAACGTAATCGTTTCGAAGGTGGCTGTCTGGCTGGGAACCATGATCAGGGCCATGGCCACGCCGACCACGAAGAGAATTCCGCGGTACCACCAGAGGCTTGATTCCATGTTCAGGGTGGCGAAGCCAAAGGTTGCGGCGGCCAGCACCCCAAATCCCGCGGCCATCATGGGACGGGCGCCAACGGCGGCATAGAGGCGGGCTCCGAACGGCATCGTCACCATCATCCCAATGACCTGCGCCAGCGTCACCAGGCCCGATTCGGTGGCGGTGAGACCCATCACCTGCTGCAGCAGCAGCGGGGTGAGGAAGAGGATACCCATCAGGGCGCCGGTGCTGATCAGCAGCATGGCGTTGCCGGCGGCAAAGTTGCGGTCCTTAAGCAGGCGGAGATCGAGCAGCGGAGACTTCACCCTCAGTTCGACAACCACGAAGGCAACGAGCAGTACCACGCCGGCGATCATCAGGCCCAGCGACGGTGTATCGGACCAGCCGTGGGTAGGTGTTCGCTCAAGACCAACCAGCAGCATGGCAAGGCCAGCACCGGCCAGCACGAAGCCCGGGAGGTCGAATCGACCCTGGTTCGGCTCACGGTGATTGGGTACGAAGAGCAGGGTGAAGATAAGGCCAATCACGCCGATGGGAAGATTGAGATAGAAGATCCAGCGCCAGGAGGCGTTGTCGGTGAGCCAGCCGCCGAGCACGGGACCCAGGGCGGGGGCGACCATGATGGGGAAGGAGAGGACGGCTGACGCCTTGGCTCGTTCGTCTGGCGGGAAGGCACGGAAGAGCATCGCGGTGCCGACGGGGGTAAGCATGCCGCCACCGACGCCCTGCAGGATACGGGCGGCGATCAGCATCTCCATCGACTGCGCGGCGCCGGCCAGGGCGGAGGCCAGGGTGAAAACACCGATGGCAAAGGCGAAGGTCCATTTTGAACCGAAACGGTCAGCCACCCACCCGGAGGCGGGGATAAAGATCGCGAGACTGATCAGGTAGCCCGTCAGTGCGTATTGCAGGGTGGACTGATTGACGTCGAACTCACGGCCGATGGCTGGCAGGGCCGTGTTGAGCACGGTCATGTCCAGAATTTCCATGAACAGACCGAGCACGAACGCGATGGCAATCAGCCATTTCGCTTCCATACGGGAAAACATCGGAAACCTCGGGGTTACTGGGCGAGCGGAGCATTCGGCATCTGAACCAAATGGTCACCAAACGATCGTTTGGTGACCAATGCATACTAAACGAACGTTTGGTATAATTCAAGGACGCGGGTCGCGGTTGGGATCGATGCTGATCCACCGAGACCGTGGGAGGTGCGCCTTGGCACAGATACCGGCGACAGACGAACTGGTCGGACGCGAGCTCTTGCTCGACGTGGCGCTTCACCTGTTCATGGAAGACGGGTACGACGGTGTTTCCATGCAACAGATTGCGTCTGCCGCGCACATGACCAAGGGTTCTCCCTACTACCACTTCAAGGGGAAAGAGGATCTCTTCCTCCACGCGTTCGCGACCCAGGTGCAGCGGGTGAACGCAGGCTTTCTGGCCAGCCTGGAGGTGGAAGGGGGGCTGTCGGAGCGACTTGTTTCGGCATTTGCCCACCTGTTGCGGACGACCGACCCCGGCATGATGCGAATGCTGGATGACTATCGCCGGCTGTTCGCCGACCAGTGCGACGCGATGGTGGCGGATCTCGAGGCGACACCCGAGGTGATGCTGCGGGCATATCGGCGCGTCTTCGAGGATGCCAACCTGCCGCTACGATTGCCGCCCGAACAACTTGCCGAAACGCTGATGGCGTTCCAGTTAAGTACTGTGCAGATTCGTGTCATTCGCCCGGATGAGCGCGGTCGGCCAATGACCAATGTCGACGCGCGCCGCATCGCCGAGGAAACCATCGACCTGTTCCTGCACGGAGCGTTGGCTGGCGACGCCTGATCACTCTGCCGCCGAGAGCAGGCGTTGCGCCGTATCGCGCAGGGCCTGCTTCAGCGCGTCGGTCCGAAGAACTCGTATCGGAAACGGCATGGCAGCGAGGCGGGCGGCGAGCCAGTAGGGATTGTCGGTGGTTCCCCAGGCCCGGGTTTCGTGGTCTTCGATTGCTTCGAGAATGGCGGTGGGAGGGGCGAGATAGGGTTTGACCTCGCCTACCGGTGCCCCGATTACCAGTTCGAACTCTCCGCCGCTACGGGTCAAGGCGAGGGAGCGCATGACCGCATCCTCGATATCGAAATCCTCCGGAGGGTCGAAGGTCTGGGGAAGCAGGTCGACGCGACGCATCCGGTCCACGCGGAATGTGCGGGGTGAGGTGCGGAGATGGCACCAGCCGTGGGTGTACCAGCGCCCGTCGAGATAGAGCACGCCCCACAAATCGACGTCCCGCGAAGTTTGATTGCCTTCGGAACTGCCATATCGAATCCAGGCACGTTGGTGGGAGAGGGTAGCCTGGATGACTTCCGCCAGCACCTCGGGTCGAGGAAATGCGGTGGAGTCGGCCCAGGGATTTTGGGCCATCTGGAATCCCTCGCGGATGGTGGTGATGCGCGCCGCGAGATCGACTGGCAGTGAGCGTTCGATCTTGGCCAGGGCATTGGCGACGGGTTCGGGAAGGTCATCCGAGCCGGAGACGCGGGTGGTCAGCAGGGCCACGGCCAGGCCAATCGCCTCGTCGGCACTGAACATCAGCGGTGGCATCCGATAGCCAGGACGCAACCAGTATCCCCCGTGGCGGCCGGTTGCTGGTTCGACCGGAATACCCATGTCCTGAAGCGTCACCACGTAGCGACGAATGGTGCGACTGGTCACGCCGAGCGTTCTCGCCAACTCGGGACCGGAGAGGCCTGGACGATCCTGCAGAAGCTCCAGCATGGCCAGAATGCGGCTGGCCGGGCGATTGGCGTCGATCAGCATGACTGGGTGATCTCCTCAGCCGGGTACAGAGACTTCGTGGCATCCCGCGAACGCGGACCGATATTGTCCAACTCAGTCGATATTCTAGTACCAGAACAGATGATCTATCACGCCCCGCTGAAAAGGAGTTGGACGACCGATGCGACAGGAGTTCAGGGAGCGAGGTGGCGAGACGGTTGTGCTGGTGATCGATGTCCAGAATGCCGTGGTACAGAGCGGTCACGACCGAGACGGAGTGATCGAGCGGATCGGTCGCGTGATCGATGCGGCACGGGAAACGGCAACGCCCATCGTCTATGTGCAGCATGAGGAACCGGGTTCGGGCGACATGGAGCAAGGCGCAGAAGGATGGCACATCCATCCTGGTGTGGCGCCCATGGGTGCAGAGCCGATTGTGCACAAGTTCTATGGCGATGCGTTCATTGCGACCAAGCTTCCTGACGTGTTGGCGGGCCTGGGTGTGGGGCACCTGGTCGTTACCGGGGCGCAGTCAAATGCCTGTGTCCGCGCGACAACCACGCGTGCATTGCAGGAGGGCTACGACGTGACGCTGGTGAGTGACGGCCATACCACTGATAGCTACGAGTGGAACGGGGTGGAAGTCCCCGCGGAGAGTTCGATTACGGATCTCAATGCGCTAGTTCAGTTTGCGAGCTATCCAGAAGGACAGGGAAGGCTGCTGGATCATGCAGCCGTTGTCACCAGTCTTCGAGAGAGGAGTGCGAATGTACCATCCTGACGATCTCGACCAGGCCATCCATGCTCGGCAGCAGCGCTATCGCCATGAGGCGTATCTGGACCAGCTACCGCATCGCACGTTGCGGCACGTGATCGGGCGACGACTCGTGCAACTCGGTATGGCGATGGGTGGCTCGCAGCTCACTCGCACGACATCCGGATAGTTCGACTTTCGCTTTCGACCACCCAGTAGCGAATCAAGAGGTCCGAGATCGTTACTGGGTGGTGAACAGAGATGCCAGTATCGAGTTTCAGGCCAGAAGGCCGTTACGTACCCAAGTGAGAAGAGCCCCAGGCGCATACGTGCCTGGGGCTCTTCTCCGTTCCTCATGTCATTTCATGCGGTGGGGACGTGTTGTCCTGCCAGGCTAGTGCGGACAGATCAGCCCTTGCCGCCGGTCACGGCCTTCATCGCGTCACCGATCGAATTCGTGGCCCAGTTCATCAATTCCTTGCGGGTTTCCTTGCCGGAAGCTGGAGCAAAGAGCAGGCCAATGATCAGCCCGTAGACGAGCCATTTGGTTGCGGTGCGGGTGGTGCTAAGCATTGCTGCAAGTCCTTTGAATAGGTGCGAATTCAGGCCTCGGATGCGGGGGACTCGAATCCCGGTTGGCTGTTGTTTGCAGTCTGGCCGATGCGGACACCGACCAGGGGTGCAGTTGCCTGGCCAACCAGTTCGAGCGCGACATCAGTGATGGGTCGCCCGGCGGTCGCAGCGTCGGCGACGGTGTCGGACACATTCTCGGCAACGTCTTTCACCCTGGTGGCCGATGCTTTGACGGCTCCCGTTACTGCGTGCACCGGCTCACTCTCGAGCCCAACCATCTGGCGGAGATCCTTGCCCGACTGTGGAGTCTTCCACAGGGCAGCCACTGCGCCGACTGCTCCACCGAGGATGGTGCCGACAATGAATGCCCCGGTGTTGTTTTTTGCCATCGAGAATGCTCCATGTCCGCCTGCCGGGGGGCACTGCTGGCAGAAGCAGGCGGGGAAAGCCCCTTCGGTTAAGTGGAGACAACTATACCCGGGCAGTGATGCCGGTGCTGACTCGGCCCGGCTACACTTTCCCCGGAAAGGAGGGCGTGTGCCCGGTGGATTCGGAGGCTCAACCTTCAACGCAACCCGTGCAGACGGCCCTGGTGACCGAGCTTGTTGACGAGATCAGGGCGAAGGGGCCGATTTCGTTTGCGCGGTACATGGAGCAGGCGCTTTACCACCCCGACCATGGCTACTACGTTTCGCCTTCGAGACGACCAGGTCGCGGTGGGGATTTCCTGACCGCGCCGGAAACGCATCCCTTCTTTGGCCTGACATTAGCCAGGCAGATCGCCGAAATGTGGGAGCGTCTCGGACAGCCCAATCCGTTCGTCATTCGTGAGTATGGATCCGGCATTGGTGGCCTTGCTTACGACATAATCGTAGGATTGCTGGATGTCCATCCCCAACTCCAGTCATCGCTGCGATTCCTCTTCAATGAAGTGAATCAGCACCGAGTGGCCCAGGCGTTGGCAGCGATGGACGAGGTCGGATTTGGGGAGCTGGTGGACGTCGATGATGGACGCACCATCACTGGCGTGGTGCTGGCCAACGAGGTTGCCGACGCCATGCCTGTGCACCGTCTGCGATGGACGGGCTCCGAACTGGAAGAACTCTTTGTCGGCTGGGAGGACGATCAGTTCATCGACGTGCCCGGCCCACTTTCGGCGCAGGTGGTGGCGATGGACCTGCCGGCGTATTTTGTTCGCCAGGGCATCGACCTGGGTGGCTTACCGGCAGATTCCCGACTGGAGGTCTCTCCGGCTACCGATGCCTGGGTTCGGGACGTGGCCGGCGGCCTGGAGCGTGGCTATGCGCTCGTGATCGACTATGGCTATCCAGCGGCGGAGTTGTATCGTGATCACCGGCTGGAGGGGACCGTGCGAGCGTACTCTGGCCACACGGTGACCGACAATGCGTTCAATCATTCCGGCGAGCAGGACCTGACCGCCCATGTCGACTTTTCGCGTATCGTTGAGGTCGCTGTGGCGGAGGGGATGGATGTGCTCGGTGTGGTCACTCAGGGTGACTTCCTCGCTGCAAACGGGATGGGAGACCTGCTGGTCAACCTCCAGCACCAGCCGGACGTTGCGGTCGAGGAATACTACCGAGCCCAGGCGGCAACCTTTCGGTTGATCGATCCGGGGGGGATGGGTCGGTTCCGGGTGTTGGGTCTGGCGCGATCCGCTCCAGTGACGCCCCCTTTGACCGGTTTCGCCGGGCCGGACCTGCCTGAGTCCCTGCGTTGGTGAGTTCTTCTCTTGCGGTTGTGTTTCGGCTTGCTTGTGATTTCCCTGAAAGGGTTCGTCTTCAATGACCTCGGATCAGCCCGACTTCCGTTCTCGTGTGTTCCTGTGCGGAGCAGATATGCAGCCATCGCGGATTCGGGCGAGCTGGCCGAATGCGAGATTCGTTGCCATGGCCCGGGCCGATGGCGTGATCGCGGCTGGCCTGGGACTGGGATGGTATGGCCTGGGCCCGGATGTTTGGGGCATTCTGGTGGAGACGGGTGAGTACCAGCGAGGCAGCATGTTACCGCTCTGGCTCGCGGATGGCACGAGCGTGACCGCGATGGTGGTGGATGGTCCAGCCGGCTTTGGAAGTCCCGCCGAAGCCCTGGCCCAGGCAAACTACTGGGAGCTTCCTGCTGCCTACCGCGAACGCCTCGAGCAAAAGGCGTCGTCCCGGTAAGCTGTGGTCAGGGGTCCGAATGCCGGCTGCGGCATCCCGCAGGCCATGCCAGAAGGCGAGGTGAGGTGTGATTGCCGCGCAAAACGCCCGTTCGCCGAGTCGTACAGGTGAAGGGAGGGGCCGACGCTGGCTGATTGCCGGAGCGGCCCTGATCCTCATCGTGGGGCTGCTGATGATCGCGCGGTCGGCGACCCTTCCCTGGTTCGGCGGGGACGATCCATCCGGGGTGCGACTCTCCAACGCCTTCCTGTACCAGCAGCAGCGGTCCCTGAGTTGTGAGTTCGCATCGGTGCACATTGCCGCGACGATGACCGGCTACTCGCTCAGTGAATACGACGTTGAATCACTGGTGCCTCTTCACGAGAACCCGCACAAGGGATATCGCGGCAACATCCTCGGGGAATGGGGCAACACCACCGATTACGGGGTGTACAACGCGCCACTAGCTTTGGCACTCGATGGGCTCGGTATTCCGCACCGGGCATATTACGGTGACCGAGAGGACCTGGAGCGTGACCTGCGGGCGGGCCGGCCAGTGGTGGTCTGGCTCGGGATGCGGGGCGAGGGGTACAGCCATGACCAGTGGGATGCCGAAGGCGATCGCTATCAGTTGACCACCTACATGCATGTGATGACGGCCTACGGGTTCGATGATGAGGGCGTCTATCTCACCGATCCGGGCACGGCGGTGTGGCGCTTCTATGCATGGGACGAATATCTGGCCATGTGGGATGTCATGGATGGGATGGCGCTGGCCGTAGGTGACTGACCTGGTTCGGAAGATAAAGGTCCGGATGGCGAGACATCGGGGCGCTCAGGAGGATTGGGGATCGTCCCAGGTGCCGGGCAGGTCGATGATCCGGTCGGAGAGGGCAGCGAGGTCGACCCGAGAGAGGGCGTAGCCGAACGAGGCGAGGGTCAGGGCGGTGGCGGCGATTCCAGCCAGTATACCGGTGATGAATGCGCCGGTGAACTGAAGGGTGGCCAGGTCGTCCCACGAGCGCCGAAGCACCAGAAGCGTCAGGGTTAGCAGCGAGACGGTCAGGACTCCTCCGCTGATGACCATCGACTCCAGCAGGCGTTCTTCCCGCCAGCGGGCGAGGCGCGATGGGGTGGCGGCCCGGACCGGCGTTAGCTCGCGAAGCCCGATCAGTGTCGCGGAGACGATCGCTCCCCAGGCAACGGAGACCAGGGTCGCGGCAATGACGTCGCTCGGACGGTGCCACCCCGCAGAAACCGTGGCAGCACCAACCAGCGCCGCGTAGATGCCAGTGACGCACGTGACACGGAAGCGGTACCGTGGCGGGGCGATCATCATCGTGGCTACGGCGATGGTCATGGCCACTGTGGCATGCCCACTGGGCAGGCTGTTGTGGGAGATGGCGGCGCCAGCCTCATCCAGCAGGTGCGGACGCGTAAAGATCAGCCGTTTGAGCACCTGAGTGGTGACGTTGGCGCCGAGGATTGTCACACCGACGCCGATGCCAAGCGGCCAGCCGCCCCTTACCAGTCCGACCAGGCACAGCGTCCCGCCGACGACGGCAAGAGACACGATGCTGATCGTCTCCAGCAGGTCAAGGCTGCCAGCTCCGAATTGCGGTGGCTGATTGAAGCGACCAGAAAGGGCGGCGTTGCCAGCACGTTGACCCCATTCGGTGCGCACGGCCAACCAGTAGAGCAGAAGCAGCAGCACGACACACGATCCGGCCAGGATGGTGAGGCGACGACCCGCCCGTGCCAGCCAGGTGGGGGTGGACATCGTGCCGAGGTGGGCAGGGGGAGTCATTGGGCGGTCACGTCCGCTCCGTTTGCCCCATCGAGCAGGAGGGCGTGTCCATTGGGCGCAGGGGTAGCGGGAATCATTGGGCGGTCTTCCAGCCAGGTGCGGACCGTGTGGGTAAGCGCATTGGGATGGGTGAAGTTGAGGGCATGGGCAGCGCCGTCCTGAATGGCGAGCACCATGTTGGCGTGACGAGAAACGGTTTCCTCCAGCTGGGGAATGGAGACGAGGGGATCGCGGGTGCCAGCGACCACGAGGAGGGGAAGCTGCAACGGATCGAGGTGGGCGCTGATGTCATAGGCCGTCATGGCCCGGAAGAGGCGGACAGAGTTGGCCAGGCCAAATTTCAGGTAGTCGCGAATGGCGATGCCCGTCATGCGCGGGCCTTCGTGGAGACCATCGAAGGCCAGTTGGGCCAGACCGCGCGGCAGCGGTTCGTTGTGAGTGCCGCCCGAGGGTGAAACGAGAATGGCGCGCGGGATGCGGTCGGGAACAAGGTTCGCGACTTCGATGGCGACGATACAGCCCAGCGAGTTTCCGAGCAGGACCGCGCGGTCGAGCCCGAGGGCATCCATGAAGCCCACTACTTCCGTGGCCAGATCGGGGATATCGAGCACCCCCTCGGGGCGAGGTGACCGGCCGTAGCCGGGCAGGTCGGGGACGTAGGTGGGATACCAGCGGGCGAGACGGGCGGCGGTGGGAACCAGGTAACGGCCGGAGATGCCGAAGCCATGCAGGTGGATGATCGGAAGGTTCCCTGGCTGGCCGGGGGCGGCGCGATAGAAGATGGGGTGATTTCGGGCGATGGTCCAGTGATCGGTCAGCGGGACGGGTGCAGGGGAAGTCGGGGGCATGGGCATCCGGGGTGTGGCTGTTCAGCGGGCGAGTGGTGGTGACCACCATGCGATCTTCAGCTTAGCGCGTTCGGTGGGTACGGGATGAAAAAGAGCGCAATTCCGCGCTTGCCGATGGTGACGTTCCGTGCCACGATGCGGGGAAGTGGGCTCCGGCTCAACCTGGTGGCGATGAAATGTTCTGTTCGAGGCGAGCAGATCGTTTCGGGTTGCGTGTACTCGCAAGGATGAGGCATGAATCAGCGGTACGTGGAAAATGCGGCGTTTGCGCTTCGGGCTCGTGCCAACCGGCGGCAAGCCATTCATGGCCTGGGCCTGGCGGGTGTTGCGGCGCTGCTGGCCCGGGGACCGGTGTCGGTGATGGCCCAGACCGAGGCCACCCCTGCAGCTTCGCCAGCTTCGGCACTGGTGGTGGGTGCCGATGGGCTCGACGCGCGGACAAAAGATTATCTTGCCCAGGCGCTGTGGCTCGATGAGTGGGACGAGGCGGCGCTGACCGAGGAGCAGCGGGCGGCGATTCATTCGGAGAAGAACTCCAATGCCGCCTTCGGTGAGCGGATGACGGCGCGACTGCGGGCGCTGGTCGACGATCCGGAGTCGTTCACACCGAGCTATGCCGACCGCTACGCCGCGTTCATTGACCAGATCGATGCGATGTCGGCGCACCAGGTGTATGCGATGTCGAACCTGCTGGGGCCGGATAATGCCCAGCACTTCAATGCCCTCCCGGCGAAGGCCGACTTCGTCTTTCCACAGCGGCATGCCGTGGACCTCGATCGCCAGGTGGGCTGGTACTTCGTGGTCGGGACCGGTCTTGGGGCCGACGGCAAGGAGTACGGCGTTGAGATCATGTTCTTCCGGAACTCGATTCTGCCGCCGGAGATGGCGGAGGCATTCGGGATCTCGCCCGCGGAGAACCAGATTACGGAATTCCACCTAGCGGTGACTGAAGCGGGTGGCAAGCACCTGCGGGCGATTCCCTTCGTGGTTTCCGGCACCACCGGGCTGCTGGACTTCAACCCGGATGGCCTGGGCTGGACCGTTGGCAACAATGTGATCGAATCGCTCGAGCCAACGGTGGATGCCCTGCCGCTTCACGTGCGGGGTCGTGGGATCAACCGCGAGAGCGACGAAACCCAGGTGTTCGGGATCGATATCGTGTTCGACCAGAGCGACCCGATCAGCCTGCAGGGCGTTGAAGGGTGTGATCCGTGCTGCGACGGCGCGGGCACCCTCTACTACTCGATCACCAATCTCCGACCCGACCCGACCCGCAGCACGATCACGGTCAACGGGGAGACGATCGAGCTGGTCGACGGAACGTTCTGGTTCGATCATCAGTGGGGCACCAGCCTGGTGGCCAGCCCGAAGTCGGAAGTGACGAGGGCGGCGGCCAACCTGTCCGAGGCGGCACTCGGGGGGTGGGACTGGTTCATGGCCCAGTTCGACGACGGTCACCAGATGTCTGGCTCCAGCCTGCACACGGTCGAAAACCTGCCGTTCTTCTTCCAGGACGGGCCGGAAGCACCAGGGGTGATGGTGGCACCGGTGCGGGGACGGTTGATGTCTGGTGACGGAGCGGTGTTGCTGGTCAATGGGACGGTGACCATTGATGAGTGGGTGCGAAGCACGTCGACGCCGGATCCAGCGATCTATCGCCCGTCGAATACCTGGTATCCCAACCGGTGGACGTACGCCTTCGGTGACGATGTTCCGGAGTACCTCCAGTCGTTCGTGATGGTGCCGATTGTGGATGGCGGGCAGTCGGGGTATTTCGCGCATGGCGCGCAGTACTCCGAGGGAGCAACGGTTGTCTACGATGCGGAGGGGAACGAGATCGGCCGCGGGTTTGGTGAATCGGTGAATTATGCCGACACGGTGGACGTGATTTTGCAGCTGGCCGGGCTTCCCAGTGATGAAGAGGGCCGCGCACTGTTGCAGCGACCGGAAGTGACGCCGCAACTCAAGGCCGAGAGCATGCGCTACGTGCTGGCGCATGGGAGTGAACTGGAAGAGGTGCTGGCCAACTGCATCGGGATCTAGCGCTCGTTGATCCAGCCGGCTGATGTGAATCGAGACGACCGCCCCTCGCTGCGAGGGGTGGTCGTTTGCATGTACGTGAAGCTGGACCGGCGGACGGCGCAGATATCACTGGGGTGCCGGGCTGGCGACCGGTGAGGCGGCGGGAATCAGGGCGGGATCGATCAGGGCAGCAAGGGCGAGGAAGATCTGGTCGGCGCCACCGCCCTGGTTGGTCGAGAGGTTGGTGGCGGTGACGATGGTGGTGTCGGTCTCCGGGTTGTGGACCATGTAGGTGCTGTAGCCGTTGATGCCTCCATTGTGGCCCCAGTAGCCAGCAATGGTGAAGATGCCGAGGCCGTAGCCCAGGACGAAGGGTGAGGTGGAGATGGTGGTGAGCTGGAGGCGTTCGGCCTGGAGTTCTGGTGAGATGAGGGTGCCGCTGGTGAGCAGGCGGGCCCAGACGAGCATGTCGTCGAGGGTTGAGATCATGGCGCCGGCCGTCCAGGGAAAGTCCGGATTGCTGAGGGTGAAATCGAGGGGCGTGCCGCCTGATGGGTCGGGAACATAGCCACGGCTGTATGGCTCGGGCATGTCGGGGGTGGTGGGGAAGCTGGTGCGGATGAGACCGTTGGGTCTCAGCAGGCGCTCGGTGATGAGGACGTCGATCGGTGTGGAGGTGACGGCCTCGGCGATGACACCGAGCAGGAAGTAGTTGGTTTCGGCGTAATGGAAGCCCTCGCCGGGGGCGAAGTAGGGCGGGTTTTCGCGAGCGATGTCGATCGCCTCCTCCGGAGTCCAGGGCATGAGCGGATCGGCGATCCAGGCAGCTTCGATGCCGGGGGCCTCGATCCAGTTGAAGATTCCGGCGGTCATGCCCAGCAGGTTGCGGATGGTGGCGGTGTCGCCGTTGGGGATGTCGGGCACCCAGGTGGCCACGACGTCGTCGAGCGAGAGCAGGCCCTCGTCGATCAACTGGAGCACGACTGTGGCGGTGAACGTTTTGGTGTTGCTGGCAATTCTGACGGCGTCGTCGGTGGTGAGCGGCGCCTGCGTTTCGAGGTTGCCGACGCCTGCTGCGTAGAGCCAGGGGACTCCGTCGCCGTGCCAGACGGCGGCCATGGCACCGGGCGTGCCGCTGGTGGCCACAAAGGTATCGACGATGTCACGCATGGCGGTTTCGGCGGGGAAGGTGACTGGTGTCTGGCGGGCGGGCACGGTGACTCCCAGGCTGAAGGCGGCGGCGCCGGCGAGGGTGGATCCCAGCACTGCGCGGCGGGAGAAGGTGGCGAAACGACGATCGGTCATGAGAGGGGGCCTTTCGAGATACGCGTGGATGGACAGCGATCAGCGTGATGTGGATGGACCGGCAGGTGCCGGCAACGGGCCCCGGAACCGAGATTGGCGATGAGGGATGTCACACCGGTATCAGCCTAGTGAATGGGGGCGTAAAGCGAAACCGGGAGTGCGTGCGGGGCGTGGTGCGGTGGTGACGAACTGGCCCGATTGAGGCAGAAAAAAGGTGACGCCTGCCAGGTATTGCCGGGGATGGTGATCGGTGCGAGATTGAGCGCCGATTGCGTTTTTTTATCCTCCCTGCCGCTGGCAGGACCAGAAAGGCACCATGTCTCGACCACGCGTAGCCATCATTGCAACGACCTATTTCTATCCCTCCCACGCCTATGTGTTTTGCACGCCGATGATGGAAGGGTATCCCTGGCACGGGGAGCACATCGACAGCCGGATCGAGGTGGCCGGCATGTACCTGGAGCAGGTTCATCCGGAGGATCGAGGGCTGGAGGTGGCGGCCCGGGCCGGGGTGCCAATCTTCAACTCGGTGGCCGAGTGCCTGGCCCTGGGTGGGACGGGGGTGCAGGTCGACGGCGTGGTGCTGATCGGCGAGCACGGTGAGTATGGCGAGAACACCCTGGGACAGGTGCTGTATCCCCGCCGACGGCACTTCGACAGTGCGGTTTCGGCGATGATCGGGGCGGGGAAATTCGTGCCGATCTTTACCGACAAGCATTTTGCCTGGAACACCGAAGACAGCTTCGCGATGTATGACCTGGCGCGACGGTTCGAGATTCCGTTGCTGGCCGGGTCCTCCGTGCCGCTCAGCTGGCGGCTTCCGATGGGAGCGGACTGGCCGTATGGGGCGCCGATGGAGGCGGCGGTGACGGTGGCCTTTGGCGGGACCGAAAGTTACGGATTCCATGCCCTGGAGGCCATGCAGTCGGTGGTCGAGCGACGGCAGGGTGGGGAAACCGGTGTGCGGTCGGTTCAACTGCTGACCGGGGATGCGGCGCAGGCGGCGATGGCAGACGGCCGGGTTGACCGGGAGTTGTTCGAGCAGGCGCTGGGTGCCTTCCGGTACGACGAGGTTTACAAGGAAGCTGCCCGGACGTATGTGCGAGATGTCTTCCTGATTGAGTACACCGATGGCCTGCGCGCGGCGGTGGTACTGTGCGAGTACGGGATCGAGAATTTTGCGGTGGCGGCGCGTGGTGGCGATGTGCAGCTGGCCTGCGAAATGCACCTGGAACCCGAGCCATACCGGCACGCGCTGCCGCTGGTGCGGGCGATCGAAACGCTGATGCTCGACCGCGAGGAGCCGTGGCCGGTGGAGCGGACGCTGCTGGTTTCCTGCGTGCTGGATTCGGCGATGCACTCGCGCCATGCGGGCGGAGTGGTGGTGGAAACGCCACGCGTGGAGCATCTCTCGTATGTCGCGCCGGAGCATATCGCCGATGCGGTGCTCAATGAGCCGACGCCGGCCGATGAGCGACCGCGGGATCCCCTCATGCCGCCGGTCGCGGTCTGACGTGGTGATCTGACCGACCAGGATTCAGGGAGAGACGCCCATTCCCCGGTGGCCATGGGCGGGTCACCGGGGATGGAGCGCGGGTGAACGAACTAGCGGCGTGATGTGGCTGGCGGCGGTCAGGGGATGATGCCGACCAGCTTGGCGGCGCCGAGTTGCGACATGAGGGCCAGGCCGGCGTACCACTTGATGCGGTGCCGGGTGGCGTCCTTGGTCTCGAGCTCGCCGACGGTTTCGACGGTGATGCCGCCGTGCTGAACGCCGAGGACACCGGCCCCCATCCCGGTTCTGACGGCGTAGACCGTGGAGGCGGTGGAGGCGCTGCCCTGGGTCATGTCGTCCCTGACGAAATCGTCGACGACGATCGGGATGCCTTCGTAGGTCTGGACCTGCTCACCGAACTGACTCACGCTCGTTTCGAGGATGGGGCCGGTGGTGCGGCGGAGGGCCTTCAGCTGGCGACGGGTGCGGCGCGACATGATGAGCATTTCCGGCTTGCCGGGGCGGACCAGGTCGATGAGCTCGTCGAGCTTGTCGAGGGTGATGGTGGCGCCGTTCGTTCCCATCGGGAGCGTCTGGCCGGACGGGATCAGCTTGTGCAGGCCGTCGAACGATTTCGCATCGGTGGCGGTGTCACCATTGAGGAAGGTGTCGGCGAATTTGTGGGCGACGGCCTTGGAGCGGGACGCGATCACCTCGGCCTCGATGTCGTTGGCGTCGGCGTAGGTGGCCTGGAGGAAGTTATCGACGTCGGCATCGCCACCGATGATCGCAAGGGCGGCGGTGGCGTTGGTGAAGGTCGGGGTGGCTTCGGTCCAGGTGTCACCAGGTGCGTAGAACGAGGCGGCGGGCATGACGTTCTCGCGGGTGTAGCGAATGGAGGTGCTGGTTACCTCCATAAAGGGAAGGTACTGGAGGACGGGTGCTTCCTTGACGATGGTTTCGATGACGCCGCGGACAAGCAGGTCATTGGAAAGGCGGGCGGCTTCGCCCTGGGTCATGGCCATGGTGATTCTCCGATCGGGGGATGGGGAGCGCGGTTAGCGAGCGGTTCGATTGCGGAGGCCGACCTGAATCTTGACGGTGGGGGACAGGCGGTCGGCGTCGAGGGGAGCGGATGTCGACGCACCGGCCGGCACGCTCGGTGCGGAGGGGCGGAGACCTTCGGTGAGTCGCGCGTAGGCATCGGTGGCAGGTGAGATGCTGGCGATGAGGTCTTCGATGGTCTCACCGGCGACGAGTTCGGGGACGATATCGGGGTGGGCTTTGAGGACGAGGGCACGAACCGCCTCCAGCGTGGAGTCGCCGGCCGGCAGGAGCAGGTGATCGGGCTGGTCAGGATTGGGATTGAGATCGTCGGTCATGAGGGAACTCCGCTGCGATGGCTGAAGGTGGGTGCCGGGCTGTGGGGACCCGGCACTCTTCGTACGCATCGAGCGGGCCAAATCCCGCCACGTTGGACGAAATTGCTCGTACGTACACTTCGCGGAGGTCGGTTGCGCGGCGGAATCGGCAATTGAGGGGGCAGATGGACACCCTGCGCCGAGGGAACGGGAGTGGCGCGTTCCGGACCAAGGGGACCGATGATTGGCGGGTTGGCTGGAGTTGCCGGGACGTTGCGCCGATTCTGCGCCGCACTAATTCATTAATTCACCAAATCGTGATTTGCCCGATTCCATGGGTTTTTCAGGGGATGAATTCGTGCGATTTATTGCGATTTCGTGCGGGATTGCCGTCCCCCGATTCAGGGATCAGGGGACCGGCGCCTGGAAGACGGTGACGAGGGTGGGGACGCCCGGAGGACGCGACCGGCCTGGTCCTCGGCCCCCCGGTGCGAAGAGGGGTGTCCTCTTCGTACGCATCGACGCGGCCAAATCCCGCCATCCTTCGTGAAATTGGGCGAACGGACAGTGGAACGAGGCTGAAACCGTGATGCGCCAGGGGCAGTTATGGCAGGAACGGGTCGCCGGGGACGTTCTGTTCGCGCCAGGTTGCTTCGAGTTTTTCGAGGAGCCGCAGCCAGACTTCGCTGACCGTGGGATAGGCCGGGACAGCGTGCCAGAGCCGGTTGAGGGGCACCTCGCCGACGATGGCGATGGTGGCGGCATGCAGGAGTTCGGCAACATCCTGCCCGGCGAAGGTGGCGCCGACCACGACCTTGCGGCCGGGATCCACGACCAGCTCGGCCCAGCCAGTGTAGCCATCGGCCAGCAGACCGGCTCCGGCGACGTTGATCGGGAGCTCGATCGTGAGCACATCACCAAATTGCTGGCGGGCGTCGTCCGGGGTGAGGCCGACCTGGGCGATCTCGGGGTCGGTGAAGACGACCTGGGGCACGGCCTGGTGGTCGGCGACGGCGCGGTAGCGGGTCCAGCCGCTGGAGGGATCGACCGCGATGCCACGGGCGCGGGCTGCGATGGCGTCGCCGGTAGCGCGCGCTTCGTATTTGCCCTGATGGGTGAGAAGGACCTTCCCGGCGGCGTCACCGACGACGTAAAGCCAGGAATCCTCGAGGCCATCGACACGGCCCGTATCGTCGATCTTGAGATGTTTGGGGTCGAGACCGAGTGATTCGAGGCCGAGATCGGAGGTGGCGGGTTTGCGGCCGGTGGAGACGAGCAATGCCTCAGACTCGATGGTGGTTCCATCGTCCAGCGTGACCTGGTACAGACCAGCGGCGGATTGGGCCACGTGAGCGGGCGTCGTGCCAGTGCGAATGTCGACCCCGGCGGCCTCGAGGGACGTGCGGACGAGATCGACGGCGGGCTGGGGCAGGCGCCCGAGCAAGCCCGAGCGGGCGAGGATGACGACCTGCGAGCCAAGTGAAGCGTAGACCTGGGCGAGTTCGACGGCGGCGACACCGCCGCCAACCACGATGAGACGGGGAGGCACGTCGTGGGCGGAGGTGGCTTCCCGGGTGCCCCAGAACGAGACGGAGTCCAGCCCCGCAATGGGTGGGATGGACGGGACTGATCCGGTCGCGATGGTGACGGCGTGGCGGGCGGTGATCTCGGTGACTTCACCATCGGCGGAGGTGACCCGAACGGTACGAGGGCCGGTGATGGTGGCGCGACCGCGCACGAGATCGATGCCTGCACCCTGGAGCCATTCAACCTGGCCGGCATCGTCCCAGTTCGAGGTGAAGCTGTCGCGACGGGCGAAGACATCGGCAGCATTGAGCGAGCCGGTGATGGCGCTGCTGGCCCCGGCGACCCGGCGGGCGGCGGCGAGCGCGGCGGCAGGACGAAGCAGGGCTTTGGACGGCATGCAGGCCCAGTAGGAGCACTCGCCGCCGACGAGATCCTGCTCGACGATGATGCAGGAGAGACCCCCCTGCACAACGCGGTCGGCGACGTTTTCGCCGACTGGGCCGGCGCCGATGACGACAACGTCGGTGTGCCTGGTTTGCGTGGATTCCATAAAAGCCTCCCTGAACCTGTGTCGACCGGCGGGTTCACCTGGAGAGGGGAGTATGGCAGACGGATTTCCAGCCGGGATGGAGGAGCGAGGCAGGAACGGATATCCGGCGCCTCGTTCAGGCCACTCGGGAGGCGGGGAGGGTGTTTCCGTTCCCTGGTGTTAGGGGGAGACCGAGGGAAGTGGTGGCATTCAGCCCGGAGATCGACTACGGGACGATGATGTCGTCCGTGATGGCGACGGTGGCGAGGACGGTTTCGGTGCTGCCGCTGACGGCCGTGATGACCAACTCGAAGGTCCAGGTGCCGGAGTTCCAGCCATCGATGGGGATGTAGCGATCGGTGAACTCGGTGGTGCCCGGCGGGAGGGCCTGGTTCTCGGTCAGCGGATAGCGTTCGACGGTCTGACCGTGGCGAGAGGCGACCAGGATGACGTTGGCGGTGGGGATGGCCGGACCGTTGTTGGTGATGGTGGCCGCCACGTTGGCGTACTGGATTGGCTCGGTATTGGGCGTCACCGATGCTTCGTCGACGACGAAGATTTCTGGCGCCGCGACTTCCGGTTCGGCGAGCGTGATGGGGGCGTCGCTGATGGAGGCAGTGGCGCCAGTCGCCGCGTCGGTCAGGTCGAGCGAGACGAGGTAGTCACCGAGTGGTAGCTGTCCCGGTAGCATGACTCGGACGCTGGTAGTGTTGCCACCATAGACCGAGCCCATTTCGACGTTGGTGCTGGAGACCACCTCGCCGGTGG
>JAEZJB010000117.1 GCA_023415845.1 Chloroflexota bacterium
ATCGGGTCACCGATGTACGGCGCAACACAGTCCCGCCAGATTCGATTGAGCGGATCGCCAAAGACCTCGCGCTCGCGGTCAGGTGGTGTGTCTCCGGTGTTGACGATCAGCAATCGCCTGACCTGAACGAGGGAGCGAGGCAGGTCACCGCCTTCGGCGAGCTGGTAGGCGACACCGGGAACCAGGACCCGATCCAGCCAACCGGTGAGGATGGCCGGAGGCTTGCCCCACCAGTTGGGATGGACCACCACCAGCCCCATCGCCTCCTGCAATTCCTGCCGGTGACGGCGCAACAGGGGATCGTCACTCACTTCGGCGACGAGCGAAGCCTGATCGCCGCTGGTGTACGCCTCTCCGGGCCGGAGGATGGGGTCGAACTGCTCAGCGTAGAGATCGTGCCAGGCGACGGCGTAGCCGAGGGTGTGAAGCCGAGCAGCGACGGCCTTTGCGAGCGCATGGTTGAAGCTGTCCGCGCGGGGATGTGCCACCAAAACCATCACTGTCTGGTTCGCACCCGGGGAGGGAGACGTCATTCACGTTGCCTCGGAGTTAACCAAAAGACCGTGCAGCATCTCCAGATGCTGCACGGTCTCACAAGCGGTTGGAAGCCCGGATCAGGCCTCGATGAGGACACCATCCTCGTCGACCAGCGCTTCGCCATCACCTGAGGCGTATTCGATGCGCCCGGAGAGCTCTGGCGAGGCAGAGGTGATGCGACGGCGGATATCTTCCAGCACGTCCGGATTGGACTTGAGGTAGATTTTCGCGTTCTCACGTCCCTGACCGAGACGCTCCTCGCCGAGATAGAACCAGGCGCCGCTCTTGCGGACGATGCCCAGATCGGTGGCAACATCGAGCACACTGCCGGCGACGGAAATCCCCTCGTTGTACATGATGTCGAACTCGGCCTGGCGGAATGGGGGCGCCACCTTGTTCTTGATCACCTTGACGCGCGCGCGAATTCCGATCGCGTCCTGTCCATCCTTGAGGGTTTCGATACGACGGATGTCCATGCGGACCGAGGCGTAGAACTTGAGGGCGTTACCACCGGTGGTGGTTTCCGGGCTGCCGAACATGACGCCGATCTTCATGCGGAGCTGGTTGATGAAGATGACGCAGGTGTTGGAGCGGCTGATGGCACCGGTCAGCTTGCGAAGCGCCTGGCTCATGAGCCGGGCCTGCAGGCCAACGTGGGAGTCACCCATATCACCTTCGATTTCAGCCTTTGGCACCAGGGCGGCGACGGAGTCGACCACGATGACATCGAGGGCGTTCGAGCGAACCAGGGTTTCGGTGATTTCGAGTGCCTGCTCACCGGTATCCGGCTGCGAGATCAGCAGGTCATCGAGATCGACGCCGAGACGTGAGGCATAGACCGGATCGAGGGCATGCTCGGCATCGACGATGGCGGCCATGCCACCGGCCTTCTGGGCCTCGGCAATGATGTGCAGGGCGAGCGTGGTCTTACCCGACGACTCCGGACCGTAAATCTCGATGATGCGTCCCTTGGGCACACCACCGATACCGAGGGCGAGATCGAGGGCGATGCTGCCGGTCGGAATGGCGGCGACCTGCATGGGATTGGTTTCACCGGGCTTCATCTTCATGATGGAGCCCTTGCCGAACTGACGTTCGATCTGGGCAATGGCGAGATCGACTGACTTTGCTTTTTCTGCGCGTTCGTCTGCCATGGAAAGCGAGGCCTTTCGTGATGGGTAGGGTGCGGAAACGGCGCTCTGGCGCTCGGTCTCATCTGACGGAGGCCATTGTCCGACGCTGGTGTCAGGAACCACTCCACTCGAGAAGCCACTCGTGACGCAACATCGAACATCTGTTCGTATTTCCTGCATATTCTACCGTCTGGAGCCTGTAGGGTCAACCTGCGCGCGGTGACCAAACGCCCTGGAGTGGCCAGACTCAGGGAGAGCGGCGGTCTGTCGACCATGGGGAGTTCCGGGGCAGTAAGTCGGCTGGTGACCGACGGCTTGAACGAAGGGATGACGAGCGATCAGGCTCCACACCAGTCGCATGATGGAGGTTGTTCGGCCCTGCTCCCACCACGAGTGAGATTCGCATCCGTATACTGGGGCCAACGCGACAAACAAGACCCTTCATCGACGTGAGGCCCTCCGGGGCCGCTCTGTCGTACTCGAGGCGTCGCCCGGTCGCGCAGCAGTTCAGGACGGGACCCAGGGGCCCAAAAGGAGACAGCATGGCACCAGCACTGTCATCTCCACTCGACCAGCTGACAACGGCATCATCGCGGCGGCGATTCATCGGGGGCGCAATGGCGATGGGCCTCTCGGCGACGGTGGCCGTGCGCCTGGCAGACGCCGTTGCGCAGAAAGCGTCGCCGGCGGCCGGTGCGGAGGTTGACTTCAACGCGCTTGGTGACGATCAGGTCGGCGGCAGTTTTCCGCTCACCGACGAGAAGACCACGCTGCGCGTCCTGATCCCCTCGAATGCCGATGTCGGGAGCTTCGAATACGAGGACAACGAGTTCACCCGGTGGTACGAGGACAGGACCAACGTGCACGTCGAGTGGAGCATCGTGCCGGCGGACGAAGCACAGACCGGGCTGAACGTGCGGCTGGTTGGTGGCGATTACGGTGACGTGATCATGAGTTTCAACCCGACCCCGGCGGTGCAGCAACTCTATGGCGGACTGGGAACCTTCGTCGCCCTGAACGACCTGATCGACGAACATGCCGTTGAATTCGCGCGGGTTGTCGAGCAGTACCCGCTCTCGCTGGACGTGATCACCGCCACCGACGGCAAGATCTATTCGCTCCCCTACGTCAATGACTGCTTCCACTGCGCGCAGGACAGGAAATTCTTCATCTACCAGCCGTGGCTCGAAACGCTGGGCCTGGAGATGCCAACTACTACCGAGGACCTGTTCAACGTGCTGGTCGCATTCCGGGATGGCGATCCGAACGGCGACGGTGAGCCGGTCTACCCGCTGGCTACCTGCATCAACTCGTGGAACAACGAACTCGACCTGACCCTGATGAACTCGTTCGTGTTCAACCCGGGTGAGCCCTATCTCTTCAATCAGGACGGGTCGGTGACCGCCGCCTACGCCACCGACGGCTGGAAGGAGGGGGTGAAGTACATGGCCCGGCTGTTTGCCGAGGGCTTGATCGACCCGGAATCGTTTACCCAGGCGGCAGAGCAACTGATCGCCAAAACGAGTGGTGACGGTCCGAACCGGGTTGGGGCGGCCGTGGGCGGATCGTGGGGCGTGTTCGTGGACTGGCAACCCGATGATCCGACCGCCCGGTGGGCAGACTTCGTGCTGGCGCCACCGTTCGAAGGGCCGGAGGGGGTACGCATCTCGCCCTACAACCCCTACCTGCCCTATGCGACCGGCAACTTCATCATCACCGACAAGGCCGAGGACCCGGCGCTGGCATTCCGCTGGGCGGACGGTCTCTACGACCTTGAAACGACGATGCGAAACGTCCAGGGGTCGCTCGGTAGCAGCTGGCGGTGGGCCAGGGAGGGCGAAGCCGGCATCGATGGCGAGCAGGCGATCTGGGCGGGCATTCCGGGCGACACGACCCAGGTCGGCCCGAAGTCGGAGGGGTGGATCCAGACCGGCCCCAGCTTCCGCTCGAGCCGGGTGCGGTTCGGAGAAAAGCTGGCGGACGAATCGCTGCGCTCCACCAACCTGGATGTAATTACCCAGGAGGTACTGGAACCGTATCGGCAGCCGGCCGAGATGTGGTTGCCACCGATGTTCTTCAGCGAAGACCAGGTGATCGTGGTGGCTGAGGGAACCACGACGCTGGTGCCGTTCGTGAAAGAGCAGTTTGCGCGGTGGGTGACCGGGCA
>JAEZJB010000165.1 GCA_023415845.1 Chloroflexota bacterium
ACCTGCCCGAGATGCAGGCAGCCGCCCGGGCCTACGCCCGCGGATGGGGCCATGAAGCCATCTTCACCCGCGGAGGAGGCAGCATTCCGGTCGTCGCCGACTTCGTCGACCTGCTGCAGGTGCCGGTCGTCATGATGGGGTATGGCCTGGACGACGACGGACTGCATGCGCCCAACGAGAGCTACAACCTCGAAATGTTCATGCGGGGCATTGAAACTGCCATTGTCTACATGGATGAGCTGGCAGCCCTCCGGGGCTGACCCCTTCCACAGGTTTACGAGAGGAAGCGAGCAATTCGCATGGTGTCGTCCACCTTTGTTCCGGAAGTCGAAGAACGGTTCCTGCGCTACGTCCAGATCGATACCACCGCCGATCCGGATTCACCTACCAGCCCGAGTTCCGCCATCCAGCTCGATCTCCAGCGGCTGCTGATCGACGAGCTCACCGACCTCGGTGCCCAGGATGTCGAACTGACCGCCTACGGCGCGGTGCTCGCCACCATTCCCGCCTCGGTCGAAGGCGACATTCCGGTGATTGGATTGCTTGCGCACGTCGATACGTCGCCGTCGTTCAGCGGCACCAATGTCAAACCCATCGTGCACCGCAACTACGACGGCAGTGACATCGTGTTGCCCGACGATCCGGGCCAGGTCCTGACCACCACGGTCTCGCCATACCTGAAGGAAAAGATTGGCGAGGACATCGTGACCGCCAGCGGTACCACCCTGCTCGGTGCCGACGACAAGGCAGGCGTCGCCATCGTGATGGCGGCGGCGAAGGCCCTGCTGGCCGATACCTCGATTCCCCATGGCAGGATCCGGATCGGGTTCACTCCCGACGAAGAGATCGGCCGCGGCGTGCATCCGTCCTTCCCGGCCGACCTGGGTGCCGATTTCGCCTACACCTTCGATGGTGCCGAGCGGGGCGAGGTAACCTACGAGACCTTCTCGGCCGATGGGGCGGTCGTTCACATCGAAGGCGTGTCGATCCACCCCGGCCAGTCGAAGGACAAGATGGTCAACGCGCTCCACCTTGCGGCCAAGATCATCGACACCCTGCCCCAGATTACCCGCACGCCAGAGACCACCGATGGCCGGCAGGGTTTCCTGCATGTCCACACGGTGCATGGCGGTGCCGCGGCGGCCGACCTGCAGTTCATTATCCGCGCCTTCGAACTCGACGAACTGGAAGAGCTCGGTGCGCTGCTGAAACAGGTCTGCGCCACGATCCAGGCCACCGAGCCCCGCGCGAAAATCACCTGCACCATCACGCCGCAATACCGCAACATGCGCTACTGGCTCGAAAACGACATGCGCCCGGTCGAGTTGGCCCGCGAAGCCTGTCGCGCCGTCGGCATCGAGCCGTTCTCGATCCCGGTGCGGGGCGGCACCGATGGTTCCCGGCTGACCGAGCTTGGGGTGCCGACGCCGAATCTGTTTACTGGCATGCAGGAATTCCACGGCCCGCTCGAATGGGTCAGCCTGCAGGACATGGCCGCCGCCGCCGACATGGCGGTCGTGCTCGCCCGGCTTTGGGGTGAGCAGGGGCGGTCCTAGGCCGCGACTGGCCATCTGACGTTTTGTGCCTCGATGCGACCTGACGGGATCGGCATCGAAGCACCTGGGTCCTGAGCCCGCCGACGGGGTGGGAGAGGCGAACCGGTTGGTCCGGGGCGTTTGATGCTGGCGTGCACCTGTGCGTCGGCGGGTAAGGGGAGCGATATGGCGGCGAGCACCGCATCACCAGGGGAACAATCGGGCGGCCGAATGCAGGGAGTGCTGGACTGGATCGAACGGGTCGGCAACAAGGTGCCAAACCCGGTCATGATGTTCCTCTACCTGATCGGCCTCATTATCGTCCTCTCGTTCATCCTCGACCTGATTGGCGTCGAGGTGACCGAATTGATCGCCGAGCCGGTCCCGGTCGAGCAGACACCGTCCTACTACGAGGATTCCAGCCAGCCGATCTACGAGAACCAGAACTACGTCGATCCGAAGTTCGAGCTGGTCGAGCAAACCATCGGCATCCGCAGCATGCTGACCGTCGATGGCATCCGCTACATCTTCTCCACCTTCGTCACCAACTTCCAGGGCTTCGGCGTGGTGGCGGTCGCCTTCATCGCCATGCTTGGCGCCGGGGCCGCCGAAGGCGCCGGCCTGATGGGCGCCCTCATTCGCAAGCTGGTTGCCGCGGCGCCCGCCAGCCTGATTACCTTCCTCATCGTGCTGGTCGGGGCCATCTCCAGCATCGCGTCGGATGCCGGATACCTGATCCTGATTCCCCTCGCGGCATCGGCCTTCTACGTGCTGGGCAGGAATCCCCTGGCCGGCATGGCGGCCGGGTTCGCCGGGGTCGCCGGGACGTTCGCTGCCAACATCATCCCCCAGCCGATCGACGCCATGATGGTGGAAGTGGCCAACGAGGCCATCGCGCTCGGCGGTGGTGAGTCGATGAGCGTCGTGAGCAATTACTACTTTGCGGCGGTCTCGATGGTGGTGATGTGCATCGTCATCACATTCGTCACCGAGAAGGTGATCGAACCGAGCCTCGGCAAGTACGATCCGTCCCAGGCTTCCGAAGGCGCCATCGAGGAGGAACTCTCCCCGGAAGCCAAAGCCGCCGAAGCCAGGGGCCTCCGCTTCGCCCTCTTCGGCTTCCTCGGGGTGTTGGCCGTGGTGCTCGCGCTGACGCTGCCCAGCGGTGCCCCGTTGCGCGATCCGGTCGATGGCAACATCATCGGCACCACGCCGTTCATGGACTCGCTCCTCTTCATCATCACGCTCTTCTTCCTCGTCTCCGGCGTCGCCTACGGGGTTGGCGCGGGGACAGTGAAGAGCGCCGATGACGTGATCGGCTTCGTCACGAAGACCTTCCAGGGCCTGGGCGGTCTCATCTTCATGTTCCTGATGATTGCCCAGTTCATCGCCTACTTCAACTGGACCAACATGCCGCGCGTGGCGGCAGTGGCCATGGCCGATCTGCTGGAACGGGCCAACATCGCGGCCCTCCCCCTCCTGATCGGGTTCATCATCGTCATTTTCATCCTCGACTTCATCATCCCGGGCGTGATTCCGAAATGGGCGATCTTTGCCCCGGTGTTCATCCCGATCTTCATGCGCCTCGACGTGGCGCCGCAGACCGTGCTGGCCGCCTACCGCGTCGGTGACTCGCCGGTGAACCAGTTGACGCCGCTGATGGTCTACCTGCCATTCATCGTGACGGTCGCCCAGCGCTACAAGAAGGATTCGGGGATCGGCACCATCATTTCGCTGATGCTGCCCTTTGCCATCGCGATTGCCGTGAGTTGGACCCTGCTCTTCGCCATCTGGTTCCTGCTCGACATTCCGCTCGGGCCCGGCTACCCGATCGCCAACTAGGCTGACGGCAGACCTGGCTGGGGCTCCACCGGCCCCAGCCGGTTCCGGAAAGGAGGAATTGGCGTGAGCGACCAGGCTGTCGTGCTGGTAATCATGGCCGTGGCAATCGCGCTGTTCGTCTGGAACCGGATTCCGGTCGGCACTGTGGCGCTGGGCGTGGCCCTCTCTCTCTGGGCGACCGGCATCGTCTCGGTCGAAGAGGCCGTCGGCGGGTTTGGCGCACCCACCATCGTGCTCATCGCCGCCCTCTTCGTGGTCGCCGAAGGACTCGATGCGGCCGGCGTGACGACCTGGGCCGGGCAACTGGTGGTCCGGCATGCTGGCGAGGATCGCCAGCGGCTGGTGATCTTCATCATGCTTGCCGTCGCGGTCCTCTCTGCCCTGATTACGCCAAATGGTTCGACTGCGGCCATGACCCCCATGGTGGTTGTGCTCGCGGTCCGCATGGGCATCGTGCCGTCGAAACTGCTCATGCCGCTGGCGTTTGCGGCCAGCTCCGGCGCGTTGCTGGTGCTGACTGGCTCACCGGTCAGCCTGCTGATGTCCGAGGCGGTCAAGGACGCAACCGGTGATCCGCTCGGCTTCTTCGAAGTCACCCTGGTCGGTGTGCCGCTGTTGCTGGGAACGGTGGTGGTCACGCTCCTGGTTGGACGGTTCGTGCTGCCTGATCGCCAGCCAGACGTGCTGCCACGAGACCTGAGCATGCTGCCCGCTACGCTCGCGCGGGACTATCTCGCCGGTGAGAACCTCGTGCGGGCCTCCGTGGAACCGGGTTCGGACCTGATCGGAGAGCGGGCCGACAGGCTCATTCCGCCGCCGGGCCGCGATGTCCATGTCGTCGCCGTCCAGGACGCGGCTCGCCGCCCTCGTGACACCGAGGGTGTCCAGCCTGGCGACGAGATTCTGCTGCGTGGCGCGCATGGTGATATCGACTGGTACGTCCGCGAGCATGGCCTCCGGCTTGCCGCTCCCGTCTCCGATAAACCTATTTCGGCAGGGCTGGTGACCCGGCAGCACGGGGTGGCGGAGGTGCTGATCACGCCGCGCTCGGATTACATCGGCCAAAGCGTCTTTCCTGGCCAGGTCACCGGCAGCGGCGAGCTGGTGGTGCTGGCTACCGGCGATGGCAGCGATGGCGACAGCCTTGCGCCCCGCACGCTCAAGGCCGGTGATTCCCTGCTGCTCTATGGCACCTGGGACTCGCTCGATGCCCACACCACCGACCCCAACGTGATGCTCGTCGATTCGCCCGACGCCATCCGCCGCCAGACGATTCCGCTCGGTCCGAAAGCGAAACCGGCACTGATCGTCCTCGCCGCGATGGTGGCGTTGCTGACCACCGGACTTTTCCCCGCGGTCATGGTCTGCCTGGTCGCCGCGATCGCCATGGTGCTGCTGCGGGTGATCTCTGTCGAGCAGGCCCATCGCTCGATGGCGTGGACGACCCTGATCCTGGTTGCCGGCATGATTCCGCTTTCCACCGCGATTACCGAAACCGGCGTGGCCGAGAGCCTTGCCGAGCGGATGATCGAAGTGGTGGGGGACGCCGGACCCCGGATGGTGCTCGTCGGCCTCTTCATCGTGACCGCCGTCCTCGGCCAGCTCATCTCCAACACCGCGACGGCGCTCGTCCTGATCCCGATCACGCTCTCGGTCGCCACGCAGATGGGGCTGTCGCCGGTCGCCCTCCTGATGTGCGTGAATGTCGCCTCGGCGGCCTCATTGCTTACGCCGGTGGCAACCCCTGCCAACACGATGGTCATGGTGCCGGCCGGCTACCGGTTCGGCGACTACTGGCGCCTCGGCTTGCCGATCATGGCGGTCTATTTCCTGGTCGCGGTCTACCTGGTTCCGGTGTTCTGGCCGCTCGGCGGAACGTGAGGAGGTCGTGGACGAACGCGAAGGCTATCCAGCGCGGAGAGACTCCGGTACCATCTGACACATGGTTCAGTGAGCAGGCAGGGTGTCTGCCAGTCGGCACGTGAGAACACCATTGCACCCGCTGTGGGGGCGGAGGCAATGATGATCAGGGAGAGGTTGGAGTGGATATCCTCGTCGGGATTTTTCTCGTCATTTTTGGTCTTGGTATCACGTTCCTGGGCACATCGTTGTTCTTTCTCGTGTTGCCCATGATCGGGTTCCTGTTCGGGTTCTTCATCGGCGCCTCCGGTGTCGAAGCAGCCCTGGGTGACGGCTTCCTGGGTACCGTCACCGGCTGGATCGCCGGGCTCATCATCGGGTTGCTGTTCGCCTTCATTTCGTATTTCTGGTGGTACGCGGGTGTGCTGCTGGCGGCCGGGGCGCTGGGTGTCACCTTGGCGACTGGTCTTGCCCAGGCGATCGGGCTCGATGGCGGGTTCTGGATCTTCCTCTTTGGCCTCGTTGGGTTCATCGCCTTCGCCTCGATCACCTACGTCTTCAACCTGCCGATCTACCTGATCATCGCGTCGACGGCAATCGCTGGCGGCAATGTCGCGGTGCTGGGCGTGATGCTGATGTTCAACCGCATTGACACCGATGAACTTGCCTATGGCACCGCCGCCTCGATCGTGCGCGAGTCGTGGGGATGGACGCTGTTCGCCCTGCTCGTCGCCATCGCCGGCGCGGCATTCCAGCTCTCGATGAAGAACCGGCTGACGGTGCCGCAGGAAAAGTGGGTGGTCATCACGTCGAACTAAGCCCAGGGCATTTCGTGGAGCAGGTGGGGCACACCGGGCAGGGTTGCGGTGTGCGATGGTGGAGGAGCCGGGAATGGCTGAATCACGGACAAAGCAATTGTTGGACCAGGGAAATCCCCTGAAGGGTGAAGCCAACTGGTTGATCATCGGCATCGAAGCGGTGCTCCTGATTGGTGTCGGGCTTTACATGCTGCTCGACAAATCAGGCGCCAGCAACGTCATCCTGCAGTTGATTGGGCTGGTGCTGCTGGTGGCATCGGTGTCGCTGGGCTGGGACAGTCTGCGCGGCAACGGGGCGCTCGGCCAGTTCGATGCGTTCCGGGCTGGCATCGGCGTCGCCATCGGTGCAATTGCCACCTCTGGCTGGTGGTCGGAAACGATCAACAATTCGGCCATTCGTCTCATCCTTGGCTGGGGACTGGTCGTATACGGGGCACTCCACCTGGTCGGCCTCATCGCCAACCGCGACAACTTCCGGCTTGCTGGGCTGGTCATCGCCGCCCTCACCCTGGTCCTCGGCATCGTGCTGCTGACCAGCCGCGACGGCAACTACGAGTCCCGTGTGACGCTGCTTGGCTGGATATCGTTGGTGTTTGGCCTGTTGCTCGCCGGCGCTACCTACTGGCTCTATTCGAAGGACCCGAGTCGGGCCAGCGCGGGGTCGGTCTCGAGGTAAGGACGGGCGTAGTTCCGCACGGAAAGCCGCTGGCGCCAGGCAACTGCTGGCGCCAGCGGCTTGATGGCCTGTGGGTGCAGGAATGTCAGACGCGTCAGCCGCATCGCCAACACATGGGTTCGTTTCCACTGGCTCACTGCCCGCTGCTGCGGTGGTCGATGGTGTGCTCGCGGAAACCTGGCAGCGACACCTGCCGAACCGGGACGGAGCGGTCTCATCCGTTTACCCGGCCCTTGCTCGCGTCGATCCGGATCAGTTCGGGCTCTGCCTGGTGGCGACGCGGGGAACAGTCTTCGAGCAGGGTGACGCCCGGGTCGGGTTCCCGATCATGAGCGTCTCCAAGCCCTTCGTGTTCGCCCTTGTCTGCCAGGCGCTGGGGCCGGCGGCAGCCCGCGCGGCAATTGGGGTGAATGCGACTGGCTTGCCTTTCAATTCCGTCGCGGCCATCGACCAGTCGCCGGATGGACGCACCAACCCGATGGTGAATGCGGGGGCGATTGTGACCACTGCCCTTGCGCCCGGTGACGACCTTGAAACGAAGTGGGACTTCATCCGGCACGGACTTGAGCGGTTTGCTGGTCGACCGCTGCCGATGAACGAGGAGGTGCTGGCCAGCGCGCGGGAAACCAACCTGCGGAACCGTGGAATGGCCACCATCCTGGCGTCACGTGGCGCCCTGCCCGGCGACCCGCTGGACGCCGTCGAGGTTTACACCCGGCAGTGCTCCCTGAACGTGACCGCCCATGACCTGGCCGTGATGGGTGCCACGCTCGCCGATGGGGGAGTGCATCCCTTGACGGGCGAGGTCGTGGTCGATCCAATGACGTGCCATTTCACCCTGGCGGTCATGGCAACAGCAGGGCTGTATGAGACGTCGGGTGACTGGCTCTATGAGATTGGTCTTCCCGGCAAGAGTGGAGTTGGTGGTGGCATTGTGACGGTTTCGCCCGGCAAGGGCGCCATGGGCAGTTTTGCGCCCCGGCTGGATGCGGCTGGCAATAGTGTCAAGGGGCAATTGGCAGCGCGCGATATCTCCCGCTTCCTCGGATTGGATCTCTTCGTGTCACGATCGGTGAATGCATGATTGACGTCATTCAGGTGAGAAAACTCGGTGTCGGCGAAGTGGCGACGATGGTGGAGTGGGCCGCCGCCGAGGGCTGGAATCCCGGACTCCATGACGCCGCTACCTTTTACGCCGCCGACCCCGACGGGTTTCTGGCCAGCCTCGCGGGTGACGATCCTGCGGCGGTCGTCAGCCTCGTCCGCTTCGGCGACGAGCTGGCCTTCCTCGGCCTCTATATCTGCCGCCCCGACCTGCGCGGGCAGGGCTATGGCTGGCGGGTCTGGCAGGCAGCCATCGAACGTGCTGGTGAGCGCACCATCGGGCTCGACGGAGTCCCGGACCAGCAGGCGAACTACCTGCGATCCGGCTTCGACCTTGCCTGGCAAAACGCTCGCTACACCGGGCGTGGTGGCGGTGACCTTTCCGCCGGTCTCGTTCCATTGAACGAGGTTCCCCTCTCGGCGCTGGTCACCTTCGATCGTGCCATTGGTGGCGTCGATCGTCGGGCCTTCCTCGAAGCCTGGGTTGGCCAACCCGAGTCGATCGGCTACGCCCGGCTCGGACCTGATGGTGCCCTGCGGGGCTGGGGAATGGTCCGCCCCTGCCGGGTTGGCTGGAAGATCGGCCCGCTGCTTGCCAACGATGCCGACACCGGCGCCCTGCTCCTCGACGCGTTGCGTGCGACGGTCGGTGACGCCGAGATCTCCCTCGACTTGCCAGTGCCGAACCAGGCGGCGGTCGCGGCGGCCACGGCCCGGGGCATGGAGCCGTCGTTCTTCACGGCCCGTATGTATCGGGGCACCCCACCCCATGTCGACCTGGACCGGCTCTGGGGCGTGGCCAGTTTGGAGCTTGGATAGCGATGGAGGCGGCCGATGCCGGTCCTGATCACAACGCTGGGTGAATGTGCCCGGGAAGACCTGGGAATGATTCTGCCCCACGAGCATGTCTTCGTGGACCTGCGGACCTGGGATCAGCCCGGCTATGGCGAGGCCGCGGCGGAAGACGTCATCCGCCTGATGGCGCCGGA
>JAEZJB010000210.1 GCA_023415845.1 Chloroflexota bacterium
ACCAGGCCGAGCGCAGCTACTCCATCGCGTCACCGCCAGATCAGGCCACTCTCGAATTGACGGTGGAGGTGATCGCCGATGGTGAGGTCTCGCCCTATCTCGGCGAGGAAGTACGCGAGGGTGACCAGTTCGAGTTGCGGGGTCCGATTGGTGGGCATTTCACCTGGGAACCCCATGATGGCGGGCCGCTCGCGCTAATCGGCGGCGGATCAGGCATCGTCCCATTGATGGCGATGTTGCGGGCACGGCGGTCAGCTGGCGCCAGCGTTCCTGCTAGCCTGCTCGCCTCGTTCCGCACCTGGGACGACATGCTCTACCGCGACGAACTGCAGGCGATGATGCGAGATCCGGCCCTGCAGGTCACCTACACGCTCACGCGCTCGGTACCACCAACCTGGACCGGCGGCGCTCGCCGGGTCGACGCAACAATGCTGGCAGAGCGGATCCCGTCACCGGTCAGCAGACCGCACATTTTCGTCTGCGGGCCTACGCCGTTCGTGGAAGCGGTCGCCTCCCACCTCGTCGATCTGGGATATCCACCAGCCACCATCCGCACCGAACGCTTCGGGCCAACCGGCTGATCTTCCGTATCACGCCGCCTGCGGGTAAGCTGCCTCCACGCGAACCCTCTCCGTGCCTGCAGGAGCCAGCCAGATGCCAAACCTATCCCCCGACATGCTCGAATTCCTCCGGTCAGTCGACAGCCCCACCATCGCCAATGCCATCGAGCCGTTCAACGTCCGCGACCGGTGTGACGGGTATATCGGAGGCTCCGTCCAGTGCCAGTTTCCCGACCTTGGTGTCATGGTTGGGCGTGCGGTGACCGTGACGATGACGTCGGAACCGGGTCCGGTCGCGAGCCGCGACGGTTACTGGCAGATGTGGGACGCCGTCGCCGCTGCGGAAAACCCGGTAGTGATCGCGATTCAGGATGTCAGCGGCAAACCCGAGCGATGCGCCTATGCCGGCGAAATGATGGCGACGCTCGCCCAACGACTGGGCGCGGTGGGCATGGTGACCGATGGCGCGCTGCGCGATGTGGACGAGGTCCACGCCATTGGCTTTCACTATTTCATGCGCTATCCCGTCGTTTCTCACGGAAACTTCTCAATCGTGTCGGTCAACGAAGCGATCGAGCTGGACGGGCAGGTGGTCAATCCGGGCGACCTCCTGCACGGAGACCGCAACGGCATCGTGATCATTCCCGACAACGTCCTCGATGGCCTCGAGCAGGCCGTCGCGGGGATTCGCGAACGCGAAGCGGCCCAGCTCGCCTACATGCGGAGCAACGACTTCTCCCTGGCAGCACTCAGGTCTCGAAGCGGGTACTGAATCCCGGCCAGACTCGGACACCGGTGTGGATCTCTTCAGCGACATCCTGGCAGCGGGTCTGATCGACGAGATCGAGGTGCTGATGCGCCCACTCATATCGAGCGTCGGCGGGCCGGCGTTTGCAGGACCCACGCGATTGCACCTGAAGGACGCGCGAGCACACGATTCCGGATCGCTGGTCAGTCGATACGCGGTTCAGCGGTGACCTGATCCGGGATCGACAAAGTCCCCTCCCCGACGATATGCACGTCGCCGCTAACCACGACGCCATCCGCCGTGTCGACGAACAGCACGCTGGGGCATCCCATCTCGACGCCCTGCCGGACCTCGATCGATTCCTGTCCCAGATAGTGGTTCAGGTAGGCGCCAAATGGTCCAGCAGCCGACCCCGTGGCCGGATCTTCACCGCCCGCCAGATCAGTGCCAAACGATCGGGCTCGCCACAAGCCAGGCGCGGCTTCAGCGACCACGTAGAACGTCAACGGCCGCGTCCCGTCCGAAAGAGTTCCGACCTGACTCAGCAGACGTGTGTCGATCCGCACCTCGGCGAGTGAGGCAGGATCGGCCAACGGCACGATCAGAGTCGGCAAGCCAGTAGTCACCATTTGAGTGGGCAACGTCGCATGCCCGGCTTCAGGCGGAAGCCCCAATGCCTTAAGGATCGGACCGGGCTCGACACGTTCACCGAACTGCGCCGGATTCTGCCAGATCGTCGCCCGCCCGCTCCGGCCGTTGAGAACCACCTGCAAGCGCTGCTCGCCAGCGAGGGTTTGCTGGACCAGATCTGCCTCTGAAAGCCCGTGGCGGAACGCCCAGACCGCAGCCGTTCCCAGCGAGGGGTGCCCGGCAAATGGAATTTCCCCTTCGATGATGAAAATCCGGTGACGATAGGTGGCTGTAGGCGACGGAGACTGCTGGATGAATGACGTTTCGGAGAGGCGAAATCTTCGCGCCAGGGTCGCCATGATCGAGTCCGGCAGATCATCGGCGTCCTCGACGACGGCGAGCAGGTTGCCCTCGAGTGGTCGGGCGGCGAACACGTCAACCAGGGTGTAGCGATATTCGGGCACCTCAACATTCTCCTGCCTGGAGCGGCCGACATGGTCGGCAAGCCGGGGGGTTCAATGTCGCTCATTGTCCTGCGAATCACACGCCCTGGTCGAGACCTGGTTCTGGCCTCAGCATCAGCCAATGCGAATCTGTGCCTCGGGCAAACGATACAGACGGCGGCGCTGTCGGCCCTGCAGGGCATAGGCCACCGTCAACGGCCCAAGCCGACCGAAGAACATGGCCACACACAGGACCACCTTTCCCAGATCGGAGACGAGCGGGGTGATACCGGTCGTGAGCCCGACGGTAGCCATGCCGCTCATGGTTTCGAACATCAATGCCGCGAAGCCGAAGGAGTGCCCCGCAGCCTGCTCGGTGATCGAGAGGATGATGGTCAGCACAAAGCGCATGCTGACAAACAACACCACGACCGACAGGGCACGAAAGACGACCTGCTCGCCAATGCGACGCCCGAACGCATGGACGTTGTCATCACCGCGCACGACGGAATAGATGGCAAGCCCGATCACGCC
>JAEZJB010000250.1 GCA_023415845.1 Chloroflexota bacterium
GCATCACGTATGACGCGTTGACGGACCACCATTGCGGTGCGAACCCGTGGTCCGACGTCACGATCACGTTCGGTTCGTCGTCGAGCAGCCCGAGGGCATGCCCGAGCAGGGCATCCGTGTTGGCGTAGGCCTGCTGGATGTAGCCTCTGCGGGTGTCCACCAATCCGTCGGCCACCCCGTCGTTGTTGGCGTCGTCGAAGCGGGGATTGACCGATCCGCCGGGGCCAGACTCCGTGATCAGGGCGAGAAACTGGTGCGTGAATTCATCGGGTACCGGTGAGCCAACCATTAGCAGGTCGGGCGTGACGCCAAGGTCGGAAATGATGAAGTCCAGGTACGCTTCGCTGGCCGCCAGGTTGAGCAGACCCTGCTCGACGTACGTCGACTCATCGATCAGCCCGTTCTGTTGCGGAAGGAAATCCGAGCCCACCGCTGACGGCAGGTCCGCCGCAATCGTCTCCGCGAAGCCGTCGGGGTCCGCACAGTTCGGAGCGTAGTCGCACCCGGCGTAGGTCGCAGTTGCGCGCGAGATGCTGGTGGCGTAGAGGCGAAGCTGCGCTGCGTCCGCCGAGAGATCGGCCAGGTGCAGGTAGAAACCCGCCGTCAGGCCATCCATCTCGCCAACCAGGTCCACCTTGATGTCCTGCCAGTCACCGAGCGCCAGGTCGGCGATGGCCCGCGCACCATCCTTGCTCGAGATTCCCGTGACCGGAGAAGCCGCTGGTGAAGCTGTGTCCGCCTCGCTGATGGAGGTCGCAGCATCGGCTTCAGTGACGAGCACGCGGTCGTAATTCACCTCACCGTCATCGGTCGAGTCGTAAACACGAAGATTGAACGCCCGGTCCGGATTGAGGTCCGGCGCCGCGCTGGGGATCACCAGCACCTGCTCCAGCGGCGAGCTAAAGGAGTCGGGAACGTTCGTCCAGCCAGAGGCTTCTTGCATGTCGACCCGCTGGTAGGGGGCACTCGTGTCCAGGTCGAAGTTCGCCAGCACGGTGCCGGGAGAGTAGGTCGACCAGGCATCGATCGCTGGCCCGCTCAGCTGCGGCGCCAGGGTCGAAGTGCCGGTCCAGCCGACCACCACCACCTGCTTGCCATATTGTTCGGCAGCCTGCGCGATCGTCTGGGCTTGCAGGATGCCGGGATCATACGCCGAGGCCCGGTTGTTGAAGTCAGCATCGCCGGTGCGATGGAACGTGTTGTTGACGGACCCATGAACGCCCGGCCAGGTGCCGGTCGACAACGTAGCCCAGCCGGTTCCGGTGTTTGGTGGGAACGACTGTTGCAGTCCGTTCTCCCCTGTCACGCCATTGGCGGCGAGGTCGGCCATCACTGGCATCAAACCCGCCTCGCTGAATTCCGCAACGAAGTCCGGTCGCATCCCGTCCGCCGCAAAAAGCAGCATCGGCGCTGCTGCGTCTTGCTTCGCGGTGGCCATGGGGCTGGCCACGGGTGTCGCCTCCTGGGCCAGGGCGAGTGGTTCGATCAGCATCGCCAGCAAGGCAGCAATCAGGACCACGGTCCAGCTTCGCGAAGGAGTCCGATAAAGCGACATGCATTGCCCCTTGTGACGCCCGGAACCTCCTGACCATAAGGAGGTACATCAAGGCTCTCGCTATGAAGTGAATGTGTTCAACACCGTTTTCGGGCCTGTCGGCTCGGAACGGCACCATCGTCGCGCGGGTGACCGGAACCACTCAATAGGCAGAACTCAGCCAATCGCGGTGAATCGCTATCGTTCGCATGCCTCCCACAGGCCCTCGTGGTCTGATCGTGCGGCTGCCTGCGCCTCCTCGAGGACATCGTCGTAGAGAGTGTTTGGTGGGTAGGAGCGAGCCACGGCGTAGCCACCCAGCACCAGGATCTCCGAGACGAGATAGGCATTTTGCGTGTCAGGTTCGTAAATGAACACGTGCCGCAAATCCCGACCGTTGGCATCCTTCTCATCGGTGTCGATCTGGGCGTATACCTCGGTCCCTGTCGGCAACAATTCGCGCAGGAACTCCTTGGCCTCGGGTCCGTAGCATTCCTCGTCGGTCCATGGCCCATCCATTTCCGGGGCCTGGATACCGATCAGCCGCGTGTTGTGATACCAGTCGTCACCGGGATAGGTCAGGCGCAGCGTGTCGCCATCGGTGATGGAGAGTACGACCATTCGCTCGGCGTCATCCGGCAGTTCCCAGGGGAGTGCTCCCTGGTAGAGCGGATTCTGCTCTGCATCAGGCGACGATTGAGCGTTGGTTACTGCCGGTATCGCCACGAGCGCCGTCAGCAGCGCCAGCCGGAACAGCAGGGTGATGCGAGACATTGGCAATCCATCCAGTCCGGTCTCGAGCAGGGAAGAGCGGTTTACCGTCCGAGTCCCTTGAGTATACGATCGCCTCGCTGCCCGAGCGTGTGCCCACACCGATATCGCCACCACACTTTTTGTCTCCCCTGCATTGGGGTGGACAACACCCGCAACCGGAACGTCGAGATAAGACCAAACCTGGGGTAGTCTGGCCGGTCGATCGCCGATTTCATGGGCATCTTCGTCATCCGGGCAGGAGAC
Organism: Chloroflexota bacterium; assembly: GCA_023415845.1. Taxonomy (GTDB): domain Bacteria; phylum Chloroflexota; class Chloroflexia; order Thermomicrobiales; family UBA6265; genus JACCYX01. The sequence continues at coordinate 2,552 of JAEZJB010000250.1, forward strand.
CGCCGCACCCTGTAACCGATTCGATCATCAACTTGTTCCTATAATGATTGCGTACGATTTGCTGGACCGGTCTGGCACTCTCCTGCCTGCACCACCTCTACCGACCGGTCGCTCTAAAGGATTCCCTCATGCCAGACCCCAATTTGCCCACCCAACGTAGAACGCTGGCAGAGAATTCAGCCTCGGGCACGCCTGCTCTCGACCGTGTTTCATCACCCGCCGACCTCAAGCCGATGTCGATGCGGGAACTCGTCCAGCTTGCTGCTGATATCCGGCAGGACCTCATCTCCAACGTGACCCGCACGGGTGGGCACCTTGGTGCCAGCCTGGGAACCGTCGAGCTGGCCATTGCCCTCCACAAGGCGTTCGATGCACCGAAGGACAAGATTGTCTGGGACGTCGGGCACCAGGCCTACGCCCACAAGATGCTCACCGGCCGTCGTGACCGCTTCTCCACCCTCCGGCAGGAAGGCGGCATGAGCGGCTTCCTCAGCCGCGACGAGAGCGAGTACGATGCCTTCGGTGCTGGCCATGCGTCGACGTCGATTTCGGCCGCCCTGGGGATGTGCGTGGCCGAGAATCGCAAGCCGAAGAGGGAACGTGGCCATGTGGTCGCGATCATCGGCGACGGTGCCCTCACGGGTGGCATGGCCTTCGAGGGGCTCAACAACGCCGGCCATCTGGACGCTCCTTTCATTGTGGTGCTAAACGATAACGAAATGTCGATCGCGCCAAATGTCGGGGCGCTCAGTCGCTACCTCGACCGCGTGCGCACCGACAAGTTCTATAACAAGGCCAAGGACGAACTCGCGGACATGATCGAGAAGTTGCCGCAGGGCGACCTTTTCGTCGAGTTCGGCAAGCGCGTGAAAGACTCCGTCAAGGAGTTCATCTATCACTCGATGATCTGGGAAGAACTTGGGTTCACCTACATCGGTCCGGTCGATGGCCACGATCTCCCGGCACTGGTGCAGGCCCTCCGTCAGGCGAAGGACATCGAGAGCCCGGTCTTCGTGCATGTCGTGACACAGAAGGGCCGTGGCTACGATCCGGCTCAGAGCGACATCGAGCGCAGCCATGCCGTCAGCGCCCCGTCTGGTAGTTCGAAGACAGCACCACCGAAGTATCAGGACGTCTTTGCCAACGCCCTTGTCGAGCTTGGCCGAAACGACGACCGCATCTACGCCATTACGGCGGCCATGCCGGGCGGCACGTCACTGGGCAAGTTCCAGCAGGCCTATCCCGAGCGGTTCTTCGATGTCGGTATCGCCGAACAGCATGCCGTCACCTTCGCGGCGGGCCTCGCCACCGCTGGCCTCCGTCCTGTCGTTGGCATCTACTCGACCTTCCTTCAGCGCGCCTACGACCAGATCGTTCACGACGTCTGCATTCAAAACCTCCCGGTGGTCTTCGCACTCGACCGGGCCGGCTTCGCTGGTGACGACGGTCGCACCCACCACGGCGTCTACGATTTCAGCTATCTCCGCTGCATTCCCAACATGACCGTGATGGCGCCGAAGGACGAGGCAGAGTTGCGCCAGATGGTCGCGACCGCAGTCGCCTATACCGATGGCCCGATAGCCTTCCGCTATCCGCGCGGAGCGGGAATTGGCATGGACCTGACAGCGCCGCTGGCGACGATTCCGATCGGCAAGTCGGAAACCCTGCGCGATGGCTCCGACGTGGCCATCATCGCCATCGGCGCCACCGTTCCCGACGCCATGGCCGCAGCCATCGAGCTTGAACTCGACGGGTTGCAGGCCACCGTGATCAACGCGCGCTTCGTCAAGCCGCTCGATGAAGAGGCGATCCTGGAGGCTGCCAAACGGTGTGGCGCGGTTGTGACCGTCGAGGAGAACGCCCTGGCCGGAGGCTTCGGCTCTGCAGTAGCTGAATTGCTTGTCGATCGTGGCGTCGACGTGCCGGTTGTGCGGCTGGGTCTGGCCGACCATCTCTACGAGCAGGCATCACAATCCCGCCTGCGTGAGTTGGCCGGAATCGATGCCGCGGGCATCCTGCAGGGCGCTCGCCAGGCGGTGGCCGAGCGCCGGTCGCGCGCTGCAGCCGACGCTCCTGTCACCTCGAGGTAGGCCCCTTACATGGATGTTTCGCTGGCCGGCAACGTGCTCGACACGTTCGATGCCGAACGCCTCGCCTCACTGCTCGAACCAGGCGACGTTTCGCTCTCCCCGGAGCAGGTTCGCCAGCTAGCCCGCTATGGTGAACTACTCCACGAGCGCAATGCGGTCACCAACCTCACGGCTGTCCGCGACGTCGAGGGCGTGGAAAAGCGCCTGCTGCTCGAGAGCGTGCGACTCGTACCTGCTATACGCAACACCCCGCCAATCGATACGGTTGGACGACGCACGCTGCTCGATGTTGGCACGGGCGGCGGGTTGCCGGGCATGGTGCTCGCCATCTGCTTCCCCGATATCACCACCTACCTGCTCGATGCCACCGGCAAGAAGATAGCGTTCCTTGACGACGTGGTCGCCGATCTCGAACTGCCCAATGTCCACACGATCCACGGTCGGGCCGAGGAGATCGGGCATCAGCCGCGCTATCGCAACGCGTTCGACCTCGTCACCGCCCGGGCTGTCTCATCGATTTCCGCCCTGCTCGAATTGGGGTTGCCGATGCTGCGCACCGGTGGCACCATGCTGCTACCGAAGGGTGTCGAGATCGAAGAGGAACTCGATGCCGGGAACCGGGCGGCCGAGATGCTCAATGGCGAGATCATCTCCGCCGATCTCCTTCCCGATGTCGGTTCCACCATCGAGACGCGACTGGTGGTGGTCCGCAAAAAGGGATCGACTCCCGGCAAATACCCTCGCCGGTCCGGTATCCCGGCGCGCGATCCGCTCGGCACCCGACCAGTCGGCCGCAAGCAGCATGGGAGGACGCCATGATTGGAAGCCAGCCAGGGAAATCACCAGCGGCGACCAGGCGGCGAATCTTCTACCGCAAGGAAAAGCTGCAGGGTGCCTGCTGGGAATACGAAATCGCCGGTGGCTGGCTCGAAGT
>JAEZJB010000341.1 GCA_023415845.1 Chloroflexota bacterium
GGCGTCGACCTATCTCTACCGATGGGATGTGTTTCCGCTGGTCGAGCGCCTGATCGGACCGGAGCGGATTCTCTTTGGTACCGACTATCCGCTGCTCCGGCAGTCGCCCTTTCTGCGGAAAGCGGCAGGATCAGGGCTACCGGATCCGGCGCTGCAGTCGATTCTGGCCGAGAACGCCGAGCGTGTATTCGGGCTGGCCGAGTCAGGGAGTAGACCATGATTGCTGGACTGATCGGCCGGATTCACCGGGTCGACCCCGATGCAGTGCGGATTGATGTGAATGGTGTGGTGTACCGGGTCAACACCACCACCCGGACCGGCGAGGAGGCCGGGGGAGTTGGAGCGAGAATCGAGGTCTTTACCCACATGGTTGTGCGGGAAGACGCGCAGATACTTTTCGGGTTCCTGACTGAGCAGGAACTGATGTGGTTCGAGACCCTGCTGGGGGTGAACGGTGTTGGCCCCCGGCTGGCATGTGCAGTGCTGAGCCGGTTCCGGCCGGACGAACTGCTGAACGTGATCGCGGCCGAGGAAGTCGCGCTGCTGGCAACGGTGCCGGGCATCGGCAAGCGGACCGCCTCGCGCATCCTGCTCGACCTGCGCGGGAAACTGCCGCAGGACATCGAGCGGACGGCTGCAGTGGCTGGCGTGCCAGGCGGGGGAGGCGAGGTGATTGGGGCGCTCGAAGCGCTGGGCTACACCACCGCCGAAGCGTTGACGGCGATCAAGGATCTCCCCGACGACGTGCGCGGGGGGCCGATCGAAGAGCAGGTGCTCGCGGCGCTTCGCCTCCTCGGTGGCGCCTAGCCCAGACCGCGCTGCTCAGTAACGCTGGAGCAGTGTGAGGTATTCGCGGTCGAGGTGGTGGCCATACCAGTCCTCGTAGACGACGTCGGTGCGGTCAGAATCGAGGATTCCGAACTGGCCCCGCAGGTTCCACAATGCCCATCCGACATTCTGGCTCATGGAGAATGTCGAGCACGTCTTCGAACCAGGCAAGGACGACATTGTGCGGCGTGTGCTGGTGGGCTCCGCCTTCGCCGCAGTGAAGGCCGACACCTGACCTGGCCAGATCGACCCAGGGCTGAAACGCTGCTTCAAGACGCTGACGATCCCAGGCGCCGCCAGGGTGACTGGCATCCTGCGGCCAGATGGGTTCAGGCCACGTGTCACTGCCGGGCACCCAGGTGGCCCGATAGTGCGAGACTCCGGCCGGAGCGTAGGCCCGACAACCCTGGGCGACGCCGAGATCGGCGAGTCCAGGGATTGGCTCGGTGCCAACGCGAGCACCATCGGCGATGACCAGACGCTCGGTATCGATGGTCCTGATCCGGTTGGTGACCTCCCGGACGATCCTGGCGTAGATTTCGCTGCCACCAATATCGGCCGGGACTTTGGGTTCGTTGAGCAGGTTGAAACTCAATCGGTCAGAGGAAATGCCCTGGTAGCGCGCGGCGAAGGTTTCCCACTGAAAGCAGAAGGCATCGACCGCTTCACGGTCGGTCCAGAGGTTGTACCGCTCGCCGGGTTGGGGATTGATGCAGTAGCCAGGGGCGGCGTGCATGTTCAGTGAGACATGTATGCCGTAGCGTTCACCCAAGCCAATCGCGCGATCGATTTTCTCCAGCATCGATTCATCAACTGCATAGAGGTCTACGGTGGGTGTCCAGAGTTTGTAGTCCATTGGGATGCGGACGAAGTCGTAACCCCAATCGGCAATCCAGCGGAAGTCGTCTTTCTGAAATTCGCCGGTACGGCGGTCAGCAGGGCCGCGGCGCGAAAAGAGTTCGACGAGATTGAAGCCACGCCAGCGCGGCAGGATTGTCTGGGCAGGTTGATCAGGCACGGTAACTGGGACCCCTGTGGCGATGTTTCGGAGGGACTGGGTTGCAACCTATCCGAACCATTGAGGTCCCACAACCACCGTATCGGGCTCAGATTCCGAGAGAGTCACTCATCCGAGCCGGTCAGGACTCCGACATCCGGTCAAGGCGACGCTCGATAGCAGCGGCGTGGCCGGCCAATCCTTCTGACTGGGCGAGCGTGATCGTCTGCCGTCCGAGGCTGCTGATGGCCTCGCTGTTTGCGCCAAAGATGGAGATGACCTTCTGGAAGTCGGCGACGTTGACCGGTGACGAGTAGCGGGCCGTGCCACCGGTGGGCATGACGTGGCTCGGTCCTGCCGCATAGTCTCCAAGCGCTTCCGGACTGTCCTCGCCGAGGAAGACGCCGCCAGCGTTCCGGACCTGCGGCAACAGGCGCCAGGGGTCGGCGACGAGCAGGCAGAGATGCTCTGGAGCATAGACGTTGGCGACGTCGATGGCTTCATTCAAGGTCTCGACCAGCGCGACGACGCCATTGGTGGCAATGGACTGGGACGCAATATTCGCCCGGGGCAGAAATTCCAACTGGCGGTCCAGTTCAGCCGGCAGGGCGTCCGCGAGGCGGCGGGAGGTGGTGACGAGAATCGCGGACGAGTCCACACCATGTTCGGATTGAGCCAGCATGTCGGCAGCGACGAGTTCGAGGTCTGCAGTGTCGTCGGCGACGAGGAGGGTTTCCGTCGGACCGGCAATCTGATCGATGTCGACGACGCCGAACACCTGCTGCTTGGCCAGGGCGACGAAGATGTTGCCCGGACCCAGAATCTTGTCGACGTGAGGGATCGATTCGGTGCCATAGGCGAGGGCGGCGATAGCCTGGGCTCCTCCGACGGCAAAGACCCGATCGACGCCAGCGACTTTGGCGGCGGCGAGGATCACGGGCGCGACGCGGCCATCGCGACCCGGCGGGGCCGCAACGACGACTTCCTCCACACCCGCAACGCGAGCCGGAACCGCGATCATCAGGAGCGAGGACGGGAGCGCTGCCGAGCCTCCCGGAGTGTAGATGCCGATACGCTCGAGCGGACGCACCAATTGCCCGAATATGCCAGTCGCTTCAGGCTCAATCCAGGTCGGGCGCGTCTGCTTCTGATGGAACTGCCGGATCCGGTCGGCTGCCACGGTGAGCGCGTCCTGGAGATGCGGATCGAGCGAATCCCAGGCGCTGTCCCACTCAGAGGCGGGCACTTCGAACCGGTAAGGCGCCTTGCCATCGTAGGCGGTGGTGTAGTGCCGGACGGCCGCGTCTCCCCTGGTCCGGACATCGGCGATGATGCGGTGGACCACCTCCGAGGCGGAAAGGGGCTCGCCGAAGACTTCCTCGTTGCGGCGCGCGAAATGTTCGGGCATGACGAGGTCATCCTGGCCACCACGCCGGGTCAGGCGGTCCCGGGCCGCGCTGACCCCGTCAACTCGCGAAATCATGCTGGATTGCCCCCTTGTGCCTCGGTCCTGCGGAACGATGTAGGTGCCAGCAGCCGTCCGTGCTCGGTTGCGACATGGACGGCGTGCTGGTGAATGCACCGATCAAGTGCGGAGCGATCCCTGAAGCTGGGTGGTAATTCCCCGCTCGATACGCTTGCGAACCTTGGTTAATTCGGCGTCAGTCAAGGCCCGGTCCGGGGCGGTGAACGTCAGACGATAGGCAAGACTGCGGTTGTCGTCACCGATCTGCGGCCCTTCAAAGACATCGAAGAGGGTGAGGCTGGTGAGGAGCGGCCCGGCGTTCTGGCGAAGTGTGTGCTCGACCTCGGCTGCGGGTGTGCTGCGTTTGACAATGACGGCAAAATCCTGCTCAACCGGAAGGAAGCGGGCGACCCTGACCGGATCGGTGGTCCGCCCTGCGCGGATTTCGAGCATGCGAGCAAGGTTGAGTTCGGCGACCACGACGCGGACTCCTTCG
>JAEZJB010000362.1 GCA_023415845.1 Chloroflexota bacterium
AGGGACGAGGAGATATCGCGATGAGTGTGCTGACCGTTCGGTTTCACAGCCCGGCGCTGGGCAAGAAGACCAGCTTCAATGTCATCCATCCGGATGTGGGCGAGGGGCCGTTCCCGGTCCTGATGCAGTTGCATGGGTACAGCGACGACAGCTTTTCGTGGCTCTACAACTCGAACATCGTGCGTCATGTCGCGAACCTCCCGCTGATCGTGGTCTTGCCCGATGGCGGCACCTCGCGGTACGTGAACATGTCGCGGCACGAGCGCTTTGGCAAGCAGAACTATGAGGACCTGCTGGTCGATGACAACCCGGCCGAGGTGGCGCGGCTCTTCCATGTGCGGTCCGGACCGTGGGCAATCGGCGGACTCTCGATGGGTGGGCAGGGAGCGTTGCGGCTGGGCATGAAGTACCCGGACCGGTTCGCATCGATCTGGAGCCATTCGTCCGGCCTGCTCAAGCCCGACCCGGAATGGCTGGCAATGCTCGACGATCCGGACGATGCGAGTTGCTTCGTGCAGGCCGACAGGCTGCAGGCGCGAGTCGAGGCGGGCGGCGTATTGCCAGCGATTACGTTCGATTGCGGCGTGGATGACTTCGTGCTCGAAGGCAACCGGGAGTTGCACGCACACATGGACGCGATCGGCCTGATGCACACCTACCTCGAGCATCCAGGTGCGCACACCTGGGACTACTGGGACGAGCACCTGCCACGAGCCCTCGCCCAGCATGCCGAGGTACTGGCGATCAAGCCACGATTTCGCGAGGTTGGCCCATGACACAGGAGCGGCACTGTGATGAGTGATACACCGGTGATTGGCGTGGACGGGTGCCGGGGCGGGTGGCTGGCGGCGGTCTGGTCACCACAGCGTCGGGTGCTGGAGTGGGTGGGATATCCAAACCTGGCTGCGATTCTGCTGGCATATCCCGACTCCCTGATCGGGATCGACATCCCGCTTGGACTCTGGTCGCATGGTGACCGTCCCTGTGACAAGGCGGCGCGGAAGTTGCTGCGCCAGCCACGCGGATCGAGCGTCTTTGCGCCGCCCATTCCCACGGGGCTCGACTGTGCGACATACGCTGCCGCAAACGAAGCCTCGCGGGAGGCGATCGGCAAGGGCATTTCGAAGCAGTCGTTTGAGCTGTTTCCAAAGATGCGCGAGGGAAATTCTGTCGTCACGCCCGAGATCCAGCATCGCGTTTTCGAATTGCACCCGGAAGTGTCGTTTTGCGGCCTGGCAGGCGAGCCAATGCTGTACCCAAAACGAACCGCGGAAGGGTTCGAGGAGCGACGAGAGTTACTCAACCGTGAGTTGGACCTCGATTCGCCAATTCCGGTCCGTCGTGACATGGCGAGAAAGTTCCAGGCAGCCGGGGCCATGCCGGACGACGCGCTCGATGCCGCCGTCGCCGCCTGGACTGTCCAGCGAGTGGCGACCGGCAGGGCGGTCCGATTGCGAGGTGACGGAAGCTATCGCGGTGCCAATGGGCTCATAATGGAGATTGTCTACTGACCGGCGACAAGGGAGCGATCATGCCTGGAGCGGAACCCAAGCGGGTTGAGGTGACGGTCAACGGGAGGGCGGCGCGCCTGGCCTGCGACCCGGAGATGCCGCTCCTCTATGCGCTCCGCAACGACCTCGGCCTGAACTCCCCGAAATATGGTTGCGGCCTCGGCAGGTGTGGCGCCTGCACCGTCCATGTCGACGGCCAACCGGCATTCTCTTGCCTCGTGACTGTAGCCGAGATTGATGGCAAGAACGTTACGACGCTGGAGGGGCTCGCACCGGGTGACGAACTCCATCCGCTTCAGCAGGCGATCCTCGACGAGCAGGCCGTGCAGTGTGGCTATTGCATTCCGGGCATCGTGATGACTGCCGCAGCCCTCCTCGAGCGGACTCCGCACGCTTCCGACGCCGAGGTGCGGGAGGCGCTGGCGGGCACGCTCTGCCGATGCGGTTCGCAGCCACGGATCCTGCGGGCCATCCGCCGGGTGATCGATGCGCAGGGAGGGATCGATGCTGGCTCCTGAGCGTCACCGCACCGTCGATCGCGTCTCCTCGTTCATCGAGCTCCACCCCGACGGCACGGTGTCCGTCTACAGTGGCAAGGTCGAACTCGGTACCGGTATCGCGACCGCACTCGCCCAGATCGTCGCCGGTGAACTGGGTATTTCTGTCGACCAGGTCCGGATCGAGATGGGCGACACGGCGCGCACTCCCAACCAGGGGATGACGGCAGGCTCGAAGACGCTCCAGGTGGCCGGACCTGTCCTGCGCCACGCAGCGCGCACGGCACGCGAACGGCTGCTGTCAGCGGCGGCGGACCGGGTCGAGGTGGCGACAGCCGATCTCGTGATCGTGGATGGAGCAATCCGGCCGCGTGACGGCTCGCCAGCATTCGTGCCGCTCGGTGAGCTGGCCGATATCTCGCTCGATATGCCGATCGGGGAGTCACATGACGGCGATCAGGAGAACTCGTGGATTGGCCGATCGGTTCCCCGCACGGACCTCCGGGCCAAGCTCACCGGCGCACCAGCTTATATTCACGATCTTCGCCTTCCCGGCATGCTCCATGGGCGAATCGTTCGGCCGTGGCGGCGAGTACCTGGCGGACCGGCGCGGATTCGCTCGGTTCACGATCGCGCGGCGTTGGCGATGCCCGGGGTAGTCGCGGTCGTGCGGAACGGCGATTTTCTGGGCGTCGTGGCCGAGCAGGAGTGGCAGGCGATCCGCGCCGCCGAGGCGCTGGTGGTCGAGTACGAGGAGCAGGCGTCGTTGCCAGCCGAGGCCGACCAGTTCACAGCCATGCGCCAGGCCATTACGCACGACACCGAACCGCTTGCCAGGGGAGACATCGAAACGGCCCTGCGTGCGGCGGATCGGACGGTGTCGGCGACGTACACGTTTCCGTTCCAGGCGCACGCCTCAACCGGACCATCCTGCGCCGTCGCCGATGTAAACGAGACGGGCGCGACGATCTGGTGCAGTTCGCAGGGAGTGGAGCCATTGCGGCTCACGCTCGCGCCATTGCTGGGGCTCCCGGCGGAACGAGTCCGGGTAGTCTTCCAGGAGGGGTCGGGCTGCTACGGGCAGAACGGGGCGGACGATGTAGCTGCCGATGCCGCGCTGCTGTCCCTGGCGGTGGGGCGTCCGGTTCGCGTCCAGTGGATGCGGCGGGACGAGTTCGCCTGGGAACCCAAGAGTCCGGCGATGATGATCGAGATGACGGCCGGACTCGATGCGGCAGGCCAGATCGTCGGCTGGCAACACACAACCTGGACGGCGACCCACACGGCCCGACCGGGTGGCAATCCGGGGTCGTTGCTGGCTGGTTGCGAGATCGCTGCGGGTTTCACGCGGCCGGACCCGCATTACGGAGGCGGCAATCGCAATGCGGCGACCACCTACGGGTTGCCTGCCGAGCGCGTGACCATGCACTGGCTCCCGGAACCACCGCTCCACACGTCGGCGATGCGTTCGCTTGGTGGCTTGCACAACACCACTGCGAACGAGTGCTTCCTCGACGAACTCGCGCATGCCACGGGCGTCGATCCGGTCGCACTGCGCCTGCAGCTGACTGATGACCCACGGGCGGTGGAGGTGATCGAGGCGGTGGCCGATCGTGCCGGCTGGGGAACACCGCTGGAGGCTGAGCCCGGCTTGCTCGCCGGACGTGGCTTCGCCTTCGCCCGCTATGAAGGTGAATACACCTATGTGGCGGTGGTGGGGGAGGTATCGGTCGACCCGGACACGGGGCACGTGCAGGTCAACCGGATCGTGGTGGCTCACGACTGCGGCGCGATCGTCAATCCGGACGGCGTGCGGAACCAGATCGAAGGGAATGTGATTCAGGGAATCAGCCGGAGCCTGCACGAAGCAATCCACTGGGACGACACGTTGCAGACCAGCTTGACCTGGGAGACCTATCGCATCCTGACCTTCGCCGAGGTTCCCTACATCGAGACCGTGCTTATCGACCGCCCGCACGAGCCATCGTGGGGCGCAGGTGAACCGGCGATCTGCCCGGTGACGGCGGCGATCGGCAATGCCATCTTTGACGCCACGGGCGTGCGCCTGCGTGACGTGCCGCTCACCTCTGCTTGCATTCAGGCTTCCCTGGCACGTTCCGCCCACGATGTGCAGTAAGCACTGACCGACGGCGAATGAGGTTTGGGGCTGTAACTTGCTGACCATCGACGAACAGGAGATGTCGCATGTGGAGTACCGGTGCCGACTACGAGCGATACATGGGACGGTGGAGCCGACTCGTTGCTGCCCGGTTCGTTCCCTGGCTGGAGGTGAAGGAAGACGCGAGTTGGCTGGATGTCGGCTGCGGAGTCGGTGCGCTGGCCTCCACCATTCTCGACCTGGCACGTCCCGCGACGGTGAAGGGCATCGATCCCTCGGATGGCTTCATTGAGGAAGCGCGCGTGGCAGTGCCCGACGAACGGGTGGAGTTCCTGACGGGAGACGCGAGATCGTTGCCGTTCGCCGAGGCGGCGTTCGAAGCGGTGACCAGTGGACTGGTGCTCAACTTTGTGCCTGAACCTGCACAGGCGGTGGTGGAGATGGCGCGCGTCGCGACTCCGGGCGGTGTGGTAGGCGCATATGTCTGGGACTATGCCGGGAAGATGGATCTCTTCTCCATCTTCTGGCGGGAGGCGGTCCGGCTCGATCCGGATGCCAGCTCGCTGGACCAGGCTCGGAAGTTTGGCGCCCTGACCCAACCCGACGCGCTCGCTGGTCTTTGGCAGGCGGCGGGGCTCATCGACGTGACCACCGACTCCCTTGAAATCGATCTCGATTTTCGTGATTTTGATGATTTCTGGACACCGTTCCTGGGCGGCCAGGGCGGTGCGCCGACCTATGTCGCTACGCTTACTACCGATCAGGTTGACCAGTTGCGGGCTGCATTGCGCAGCGTCGTGCCAGTCGCCCCGGACGGCTCGATCAGACTCGGCGCACGTGCCTGGGCCGTCAAGGGGAAGAAGGCGGACTGAGGCCTGCGTCTCGCTTCACCGGAGTGACGAGCCAGGTGCCCAGTTCAGGAGCGCAAGACCGAATCTCCGCTCGCGCCAGTTTGATCTGGCGCAGAAGGGGATCGTGCTCGATCTCGCCGCTAACGAGCGCCCCCGGATTCAGCGAAAGCGGTGTTGACGAACGTGCGGGCCGATCGGAATGCGTCGGTCGCAATGTGCTCCACTACGAGTGCATCAACTCCTGCCGACTCCAGCAAGCGGAGGTAGGTAGGATAGTCGAGGATGCCCTCACCCGGTCCGGGCAGCACGACCCCGGCCAGTACTCCCTCCGTTTCACCCGCTGCCGGGAGGCGCAGATCCTTGGCGTGCGCCAGACCGATGCGGCCTTCGAGCGTGGCGAACATGCCTGGCATCATGTCGTTCACCGATGACACATCCGGCGCGGCCACGAAGTTCGGCGGATCCATCACGGCGACCAGATGTGGTGATCCGACGGCATCTATGAGGTCGCGGAGTCGCTGCGGAGACCGCGCGATGTGGTGGTGAAAAGGCTCGATCGCGATCGTCACGCCTGCCTCGCTGGCATCGTTGGCGACTTCCCGGAACATGCCAACCGTCTGGTCGAACACCTCCGCCGAGAGGTTGTTCGCGTTATCGGCGAAGAGGTCAGCGGACTGGGTTCCGCTCCAGGTCACCACCGTGTCACAGCCCAGAAGGGGTGCAAGGGCGATGGCGTCCCGGAGCGGCTGCAGATCCTCGGTCAGCGGATTGACGTAGCCACCGAGGGCAAGCACCGCAAGGCCGGTGTCGGCCAGCGCCCGCTGGATGGGTTCCGGATCGGACGCAGGCGCCGGGGTGATCTGGACACCGTCGTATCCGGCGTCTCGGGCAGCCAGCAATTGCTCGATGAGGCGCTCGGGCGAGCTGCCGTCAACCATCACGCCGAGGCGCATCGAATCCCTGCTCCCTACACGGAAAGGTCGTCGGCCAATGGCACCTTGGATGGCCCCGGCGAATCGATCATCAGCACCGTCAACTGCAGGCGCGCATCGCTCTCGGCGGTGACGCTGTGCGCGACGTGCGGCTCGATGTGCAGCAGGTCGCCGGGTGTGAGGCGAAACATCTGGCCGGCTACCACTACGTCGAGCGTGCCTTCCAGCGCCTGCAGCAACGCGGGATAGATGGCGGTGTGCTCGCGCAGTTCTGATCCGGCGGCAAAGGCGAAGATGACGACATTCGCTCCAGTCGCCTTCAGGACCGCGACCGGCTTGACTCGCGATTCCTCGAATTCGGCCATTCCGGCGGCGTCTTCGACAAAGGTGAAGTCGACGGCTTGCTGGAGATCACTCACGTCATGTGCTCCTTGATTGATCGCGACTACTGCGTCCCAGTGTAGCCTGATCATCCTGGCGGCACCCCTCCACACCGCCCCGGACCTGCGCGATACTGCGAGTTGGCAACTGCAATTCACGTTGTGCCCGGACCGCCACAGTGCGGACCGGCGTATCCGGAAGGAACGGGTGACATGACCATCGATCGTCGTACGCTCGCCAAACTCGTGGGAGTTGGTGGCGCCGCAGCGCTGACCGCGACCTCACCGGTGATCCATGCGCTGGCCCAGGATGCGGCCGGCAGTGGCACCCTGGTCATTGGCAAGTCGGCGGAAGCGGTGGGGTACGATCCCGCGCTCGTGACCGCGACCTCGAGTTTCGAGATCATGGCCGTGGTCTACAACCGCCTGATCTTCTTCGATGAGAACGGCGACCCCCAGCCCGAACTGGCCGAATCATGGGAACTCGTCGATGACCTGACCTGGACGTTCACGCTGCGTGAGGGTGTCACCTTCCACGACGGCCAGCCGCTGACGGCCGACGACGTGAAGTTCACCTTCGACCGGATCAAGGACCCGGCGACGGCCTCGACCTGGACGTCGTTGCTGGAACCGGTCGAGTCGATTGAGTCCGACGGCGCCCTTGGCGTCACGTTCAAAATGTCGGAGCCGTACGGGCCGTTCCTGTC
>JAEZJB010000418.1 GCA_023415845.1 Chloroflexota bacterium
CACAGCTCCCCTGGCAGGCGATGTGGGTCTTTCCGGCCGGATTGCCCACACATATGCCGCTGTTGGCGATTGGGGAGAACCCCACGGTCCGAAGACGCTATGAAAAGGTTCAAGCCGTCTTCGCCGAGGCTGGCCGTAGCGACCTCTACGAAGACCTGCTGGCGGCCACCGGGTACGGCGACCTGACCCACGACGACGTTCTCGCCTTCTGGGAAGCCACCGCGACAGCGTTCGACCGGGCATCACCATATTCCGCGCGAGCTACGTCCTTTTTCGCGTCCGACATCAGTCCGGTCGCCCGGCCCATCTCGATTGATGGCACGTTCGCAGCCATCGAAGCAGGACATCATCGGGAAGCACTCTTCTGGCTGGTCGCCACCCAGGCGCGTAGCCTGGCGATCATCGAGGAAGTCGCTCCCGAGGCAATTGACGACCGGCTTCAGGAGAATTTCCTTGCGCTCCTCAACCGCCTGGGCCTCGCGACCGCAGGCGAGAGGGCAGCGAAGTCGGCCGCCATTGTGGCGCTGCTGCCTGCAATCGAGGAATTCAGCCTGGGCCTGATTGCATGATGGACGCGTCTTCGAACGAAACCGAGCGGTTTTGGGCAATGGCCGATGCCATGGTTCGCACGCATCGCATCGTGATCGACCGTCCCGCCGGATCGGCCCATCCCCGTTTCCCGGACACCCTCTATCCCTTCGACTATGGGTATCTCGAAGGCACTGCGGCCCTGGACGGCGATGGTGTCGACTGCTGGGTTGGCTCACTGCCAGACCGCACGGTAACCGGCGTCATCGTCACGGTCGATACGACGAAGCAGGACACCGAGCTCAAGTGGTTGATTGGCTGCTCGGGGGATGACATGCAACGCGCCCTGGCGACGCACCAGACACACCAGCAGGCGGCAATCCTCCTCCCGCGATTGCGTGGCGATTGATCGTCCTCCACCAGCCGAAGCGACCACTGCCACGAGCCCGCGAACGTACAGCCAATCTGCCAAAGGGTGGCGGGAATCGAGCCGCTCGATGCGTACGATGATATGCGGGACAAACGCTTGTCTCGCGCCATATCGCAGTGCGACGTCGAAGCCAGGTGTCGTGCTGATCGGGTATCTCGACGTATCGACAGGGTGACGGCCTCATGAATCCGCACGAACTCTGGCGCGAAAAGCCCATCAAATCAGCGAATGTCGAGTTTGTGAGTTTTTGAGTTTGTGAAATGCGAATCACGGAAAGAGGCCAGATCCTCACCGGAAACTGGGTCGAGAATTCGACATCTTCACCTGACCAGAAGATGCTAGGCTGCTCGCAGCAACCAACCGGACACTCGTTGGGAAGCATCGCGAATGGGGGCAGAACCCGACGTGCGTAGATTCAACCGCTCCAGACCATCAACCCGGTTTTCCTTGCCGGTTGAAGGATCGACGCATCTCTACCTCATCCGCCATGGCCAGACCGAAGCGAACGTCCGGCATCGGCTTGCCGGGCATACCGACGTGCCACTGGATGAACTTGGTGAGATCCAGGCCCGGCAGGTCGGTGAACGGATGCGGGCGATCGCCTTGCACAACGTCATTTCCAGCCCACTCCAGCGCGCCTTGCGCACGGCGAATGAGGTGGCCTTGCATCATCGCCTTGTTCCGCACGAAGACCACCGGTTGAAGGAGATGCATTTCGGGGTAGCCGAAAACCTCACCCTCACCGAAGCTGCCCAACTCCACCCGGAAATCTTCACCATGGTCCAGGACCCCGGCATCGCCGACTTTGCCTGGCCCGGCGGTGACCGCCAATCCGATTTCCACTCGCGAGTGTTCCGTGCGTTTGTCGACATCGCCCACCGGCATCGCGATTCGTCGTTGGCGCTGGTTGCGCACGGCGGCGTGATCGGCTCCATCGTCGCCCAACTCGACGGAGGATCACCCAACGATTACGAGACCTATCAGGTCGCCAACTGCAGCGTCACCCATATCGAGGTCACGCAGCACGGATCCCACCTCCATCTCGTCAACGACATCACGCACCTCGACGTGGTGCGCACCGAACCATTCACGTATGCCGATCCCGGCACACTTATCACGTCCAGCCATGCAAAGGATGAAACGAAATGACAATGTCACTGACGGTACTCGGCGGAAGCGCCGCCTCGGTAGGGACGGGACAGGGCTGCGCCGGCTACCTGCTGGCGAGTGACACCACCCGCATCATGCTCGACGCCGGTCCGGGCACGCTGCTGGAATTGCGCCGCCATACGGACTTCCGCACCCTCGACGCCGTCGTCATCTCCCACCTGCACGTCGACCACATGCTCGATGCGGTCGCCATGCGTTTCTCCCTCGCCTACAACCCGGTTCGAACGGGCAAACGGGTCCCGCTGTTCCTCCCGCCAGGCGGCATCGATTTCTTCGACAAGCTGGCCGCGGTGTTCGCCACAGATGACGCGCCGGAGGATTTCTTCCGGCAGGTGTTCGAGATCGCCGAGTTCGATCCGGAGAGTCCACTGCAGATCGGCGATCTCACGCTTACGTTTGCGCCAACAGTCCACTTCATTCCCTGTTGGTCGATCCGCGTCAGCCCCACCGAGGGTGGAGACTTTTTCTACTCTGCCGACACCGGGCCATCTGCTGATCTGGCAGATATATCTGCAGGAACGGCGGTCGTCGCGATCGAAGCCACCACGCCCAACGGCAAGGAAGGCGCCCTGCCCTGGTCAAAGCGAGGACACCTCACCGCCACCGAGGCCGGCGAGCTTGCCGCCAGTGCCGGCGCATCGACCCTGGTCCTGACGCACATGTTCGAGGAGAACGATCCAGTCCAGTCGCTCGCCGAGGCCAGCGCAGTGTTCACTGGTGAAATCGTGCGGGCGGTACCCGGCACGGTGGTGACATGGTGACGCCCGAACTGGTCGATCTTCCTGGGGTGAGCATCGGGCATGCCACCCTGGAAGCTGATCGAACCGGCTGCACCGTCATCCTGTTCGACGAGCCCACTCTCACGGCAGTCGACGTCCGCGGTGCCGCTCCGGGAACGCGGGAGCTCGACCTGCTGGCCCCAGGACAGGCGGTGCAGGCGGCGGATGCAATTCTCCTCAGCGGCGGCAGTGCGTTCGGGCTGCGCGCCGCCGAGGGTGTCGTCGCCGCGCTCAAGGAACATGGCAAGGGGTACCCCACGCCAGCGGGTCCAGTGCCGATCGTGCCGGCGGCGGTGATCTTCGACCTGGCAACCGGAAATCCTGTCGCACCAGACGTCGAGCATGGCCGACGCGCCGTCGAATCCGCCGTCTCCCTGTCGCGTGCAGCGCAAGGGGTGATCGGCGCTGGGACCGGGGCAACCTGGGGAGCGATTTCCGGGACACCGCGCCAGGGCGGAATCGGCATCAGCCAGGTCCAGGTCGAGCATGGAACGGTCACCGCCGTGATCGTGCTGAACGCCTTTGGCAGCCTCACAGACGACCATCGCCAGACGCTGCTCGACACCAACCTCGCCGCCTTCGGCCCCGGCAGGGCGACCTCACTGATGTCTGTGATCACCGACATCCCCTGCGATCACGGCACCCTGCTCCGTATGTCGGTGGCGGCCCACGATGCCCTGGCCCGCAAGGTCATTCCCGCCCACACCCTACTCGACGGTGACCTTGCGTTCGCCTCCACACTTGCTCGTGGGACCCGACCCGACCTGGTGACCAGCTTGCACCTCTGCCTCGCCACCGAGTTGGCGATGGAAGCGGCCATCGATCGTGCTGCCTATCCCACGTACCCGCCAGGATAGGTCAGGAGCTGGCAAAACCCGGTGCTACACTGAAACCCACGTCTCAGGCAGGCGCTCCGAGTGTCTTGAATTCCAGGCAGGCGCAACCGGCATGACCCATCAACCCCTCCCCGGGGCCAGGCGCCCCACGATTCTGGCTGGAGCAGGCACCTCACCTTTTGGGTCTCTCGGCCATACCCTCCGGTCTGCGGAATCGCTCCAGTTCTTTGCGATCGACCTCGACCTCCGGCAGGCCCTGCTGATGCCGTCGCCGCAGGCCCTTGGGCAGGCAGGCGAAGGAAGCCTCGTCCGCGTCCGCAGCGTCTGGATTCCCGGCTCCATCACCGGCCCGCTGTCCACTTCGCGCACCGAAGCCCTGTGGACCGCCCTGCGGCACTCAGCCACGCACCTTGGTCTGCGCACGGTGGTCATTCCGCATCGATCCGAAGTCACGCGCGGAACCTGGCTCGGTCCCGAAGCACGGCGGATGTTCCGCGACGACAATCTGCGAAACGTTCGCCACGCCATCGGCGTCAGGGGCGCCCACATTCAGCGTGGTCATGAACACCTGCGGCACCTGCAGATGATCCGGCATTCGGCGGAGGAGTGGGATCTGGACCTCGCCCTCGACCTGACCGGCGATGTGCCGCATTATCTCGAAGCCGAGGCTGCGATCCTGCGCCTGATCAGCCGCCTCACGCTGGTCCGCATTCCGTCGTGGGTGTCCGCCAACGGTGAGCTCAACACTGCCGACCCGATCTCGCGCCGGGTCATTTCGATCCTCGCAGACCAGGGGTACAGCGGCACCATCAGCATCGTTCCCATGCGGTCGCCCTGGCACCTGTCGTGGCAACCACCGGCGCCAACCTCCAGCGAAGAGTGGACGCGAACCATGATCCTGGACCATTACGCCCGGCAGCGGAACGACGATACGTCGGTGCCGTATATCTCGCCGGAGATCTTCCGCGAATTCCCGTAGCTTTCGCGCACCTGATCATCGGACCGGGCCGGAGGCTGCCGCTTGCCATCAGAAAGGACAACGTGACTTCCACTGCCGATCTTCACGAACTCGACCGCATGCGGCCACCTGCCGAAGCCTGCGCCATCATCGATCGTCATATCAGGCTCCTGCCAGTTGAATCTGTTGCACTGGACGAGGCAGGCGGCCGCATCCTCGCGGCGGACCTCGTCGCCCCGGAAGACCATCCGCCATTTCCTGCCTCGACCATGGATGGCTTCGCTGTCTTTTCCGGCGACCACTCGCCGTGGCGCGAGATCATCGGCAACCAGCATGCTGGCAAGGTCCTTGATGTCGAGGTCACCGATGGCTACACGGTCCGCATCATGACCGGGGCACCAGTGCCCCCTGGTGCCGATGCCGTGGTACCCGTCGAAGCGACCGACCTGAAGGACGACCACGTCGTCATTCACCAGGAAGATGTCCGGGCCGGCGAAAACATCCGGCCAATCGGCTCGGACATCAGGAAAGGTGACGCAGTCCTCGCCGCAGGGGCCCAACTGGGAGCACCCGAAATCGGGCTGGCCGCCAATCTCGGCATCAATCCGATCCCTGTTCGGCGGCGTCCACGCGTCTGCGTACTTTCGACAGGTGATGAGCTGGTCGAACCCGGCGAGCCACTTGGCCCGGGCCAGATTCGCGACTCGAACCGGTTCAGCCTGATCGCTGCTTTGCGGGCCGAGGGGTGCGAAATCACCTTCGCAGGCAAGGCGCCAGACCAGCGAGGACCACTCGAAGCATTCCTCCACGAGCGACTCGCCAGCGATGACATCGTGATCACCTCCGGCGGCGTATCGATGGGCGATCTCGACCTGGTGAAAGCCATTCTCTTTGAGGATCCCTCGATTCAGGTGCATTTCCGGCGCCTGTACTTGAAGCCCGGCAAGCCGCTCAATTTCGCAACGTCCGGCGACGCGCTCTTCTTCGGCCTTCCCGGTAATCCCGTCTCCTCACTGGTCACGTTCGAAGTCTTCATTCGACCCACGATCCGCCAGATGCTGGGCGCTATTGAGGTTGACCGACCGCTGGTGCCGGTCGTCCTCGAGCACGACGTGGCGGCATCCGACCGGATCGAATACCAGCGCGGGATCGTCTCAGTCGACGCCAGCGGCTGCCTCGTCGCCCGAAATACCGGCCGGCAGGCGTCATCGCGGCTGGCTTCGTTTGTCGGCATGAATGCCCTGCTGTTGATCAATCCTCGAGAACATCCGTATCAGGCCGGCGAAACCGTGCAGGCCATGCTGACTGGTGCTCCGCGCGCCAGCATGTGATCAGAAAGAGATCCGCTTGATGACCTCGTCACTCGAATCGTTGCGCAAAGCTCTCGAACCAGGCTGGTCCATTGCCCCGTCCGCGAAAAATGCCCCCACGAGTCCGGATCGTCATGGTCGGCCACTTGAGATCGAAGATATCTACAGGTGGAAACTTGCGGGCGACCCCCAGAGCAGCCCCGACGGTGACTGGGTTGTGGTAACCGTTCAGCACATCGACCGTGAGGCCAATGAGTATCGTGCGGCGCTCTGGCTCTTTCCCGCCGCTGGCGGCGAAGGTTGCCAGTTGACCTCCGGCCAGTGGAACGATGGATCGCCGCGCTGGTCTCCCGATGGCAAGCAGATCGCCTTCGTCTCCAAACGCGAAACGAAGGCATCCCAGATCTGGATTCTGCCCGTTGCTGGCGGCGAGGCACGCCGAG
The DNA here is from genome assembly GCA_023415845.1 of Chloroflexota bacterium. Lineage (GTDB taxonomy): Bacteria > Chloroflexota > Chloroflexia > Thermomicrobiales > UBA6265 > JACCYX01. The sequence goes on from JAEZJB010000418.1 coordinate 6,455, forward strand.
TCACCAATCTGGACAACGGCGCGGGAAATATCTCCTGGTCCGCAGACAGTCGCTCAATCGCCTTCACCAGCCTGGTCAATCCGGAAGGCTTCGATCCCGAACACGATGTGAAGGTGATCACGTCGGCGTACTACAAGTTCGACGGCAAGGGCTTCATCGACGGCAAGCGGAGCCAGATCTTCACAATCGACACGACGAAGCCCGATGCGGAAGCGGTCCAGCTAACCCACGGCGATTTCGAGCACGAGGGACCAGCCTGGTCGCCATCCGGGAAGGACATCGCGTTCATCGCCAACCGCAACTCCGACTGGGACGTGGTGCGTGGGAACGATGTGTGGACGATTCCCGCAACGGGTGGAGAGCCACGGAAACTAACCCCCGGCACCGGTTCATGGCGATCCCTGGCGTGGGCACCCGATGGCACGCACCTGGCCCTGATCGGCAATGAAACATTGGTCGATAGGTACCAGCATGCCCGGCTGTACACCATCGGCGCATCCGGTCACGACCTCAGGCTCATGTCCGGCAGCCTGGACCGCTCGATCAGCGACGCCTCCATGAGTGGCCCCAATGGCCCCGCCGCGAGCCCCTCCCTCCAGTGGTCTCCCGATGGTTCCGACATCCTTGCGCTGGTGAGTGATTGCGGCACCACTCGCGTGGTCCGCTTCGACGCGACGACCGGCGAAGCAACGGTCCTGACCGGTCCCGACCGGCATGTCACCGGCTTCGCGATCCTCACAAATGGCAATCTGGCGATCGGCGTCACCGATCCGACCACGCCTTCCGAGGTGCGGCTGGTCACCGATGAAGGCGAAGCCCGCCTGACCACGTTCAACGACGCCTGGCTGGCGGAAGTCGAAATTGCTCGCCCAGAAGAGTTCTGGGTCGAGTCGAACGGTGAAGCAATCCAGGGCTGGCTCCTTCGCCCGAAAGGCAACACCGCGGATGGGCCGAAGGCGCCACTCATCCTCAACGTGCATGGTGGCCCAAACGCCCAATTCAGCATTGCCTTCTACCACGAATTGCAGCTTTATGCCGCGCGCGGTTTCGCGTTGGCCTACATCAATCCTCGCGGATCGGTCGGGTACGGCGAGGCGTTCGCCGACGCGATTACCGCGAACTGGGGACTCGGCGATTCGCCGGATTTCCTCACCGCCATTGATCACGTCATCGCCATGGGCGGGATCGACGACTCCAGAATCGGGATCACCGGCGGCTCCTACGGCGGCTTCGTGACCAACTGGATGCTGGGAACCACCGACCGATTCAAGGCCGCGGTGACCGATCGAAGCATTTCGAACATGGTGAGCATGTACGGGACGGACGACATCGCCCTCCGATCGCTCGATCCTGAACTGGGCACGCCGTGGGACAACCTGCAGAAGTACTGGGACCTGTCCCCGCTCAAGTACGTGGCGAACATCACCGCTCCGCTGCTGATCGTCCACTCCGAGAACGACTATCGCTGCCCAATGGAGCAGGCCGAACAGCT
>JAEZJB010000426.1 GCA_023415845.1 Chloroflexota bacterium
ATGCCTGCCTCTCGTTCATCGGCAGCGACGACAGCCGCCTTCAGCGCGACGTTGCGACGAATCACCCACGAAAGCAACGGCTCCTCAAGCGCCGACAAACGCAACTGGTTTCGCTCCAGCACGTCGAGCAGGACAGAGGGATTCCCTCCGGGCGTCGAAGGTTCGATGACGGCATGCTTGATGATTTCGGCCCAGCCCGACTGGCACTCGCGAGCGGGAAGCGTGGCCAGGAGTTGTGGATCGATCAGCACACTGCCGGCCTGATGGAAGGCACCGATCAGATTCTTGCCGGTGGAGTGATTGATGGCTGTCTTGCCGCCCACACTGGAGTCGACCATCGACAGGAGCGTGGTCGGAACCTGGACGAGTGCGACGCCGCGGAGCACGGTGGCGGCAGCGAAACCGACAAGATCACCAACTACCCCACCGCCAAGCGCGACCACCACATCGCCGCGTTGAATACCGGCTGCCAGCATCCAGTCCCAGAGGGCAGAGAGACCTTCGACACTCTTGCTGCCCTCGCCCGACGGCACAGAACGAACATGCACCGGCAGACCAAGCGTGGCCTCCAGCCCACCAAGCAGGCTAGACACGTGTGGCCTAACGCTTTGGTCGACGGCGATGAACACCTGCCGCGCCCCAGGTGTCACGCGGTGAATTTCGTCAGCCAGCATCACACGAACGCCAGGTCCAACCGAGATATTGGAACGGGCGGATTCGACCTGCAATTCGAAGGATGACGGGCAACCACTGGCCAGAGAGGCGAGTTCGGCGATGTCTACTGCGACCTGGACCGGGGTGCGTGACGTTACGTCTACTGTCAGTTGAGCGCGGCTGTACGCCGAGAGGCGGTTCTGCCGCATCGCCTCGATGCGGGCAACGGCGTCACCTTCGAGCAGCGGTCGGGTGGCACGGTCACCTTCGGAGGCCGCCTGAGCCATCAATCGATCAACCAACGTAGACGTCGAGGCGTCCAGCCAGACGGTCAGAACTCGCGGGTGCCCCAGCCATTGCTCCTGCCAAATGGCGGAATCGATCACGGCGCCCCCACCGGTGGCAATTACGAGATTGGCTTCGGCCAGAACCTCGCGGAAGACGGCTCCCTCGATCTGTCGAAAAGCTGCCTCGCCGTCGGCACGAAAGATATCGGGGATCGAGCGGCCGGTCTTGCGTTCAATGAGCGCATCGAGATCGGCGACTTTCCAACCGAGCAATGTTGCCAGTTCCTGCGCAGTGGTGCTCTTGCCGCTGCCGCTCAACCCGACGAGAACGACGTGTTCGATCATTGCCCTGTTGTGCTCGCTTCTGATGATTCCGAGTCGGGATCGGTGTCGCTATCCAGCGGTTTCGTATCCCGGATCGACGCGACGGACTCCTCGATGCTGTGCTCGATGGCGTCCTCGGCCTTCGTTTCGCCATCGTTACGGCCTGGGAGCGGAAGACTGGCCGCCAGCCTGATGGCCTGATCGCGGAAGAGCTCGAACTGCTCACGAGGAGGCTTGGTGCCGAAGCGGTAGTAGTAATCGACCGATCGCCCCACGGTGTAGGTTCCGACGAACGCGATGGCAACCTTGGGAATCGTTCCGGCCAGGAGCGGCAGGAAGGACGTCGCTTCACGGGCCACGGTCCGCCAGACGAATCCGGCGCCAACGACAGGCACGAGTTCGCGAATAAGCTTGCCCTGATCGTCGAGATCGCGCCCGTTGGCGGCGGCGAGCTTGTAGCTCATCATCAGCTGGTTCTTGGTGAGGACGATGAAGTCGGCACCGGCGGCAAGGATGCTGCCGAGAATGGGGACGATGGCCGGCACATTCGAGATGAGCGCGAACTTGGCATTCGCCTTGGAGGTGGAATCGATGATGGTGTGAATCGCGGCGGCGCGAAGGTCGGGGAAGTGCCGACCGATCGACGGTGCGAGCTCGGGATCGGTGAGGAGCAGTTCGGTCCGGAGCTTCTCGACCGTGGCGGCTCCGTCGTCGGGCAGGTAATGGATGTGGTCACGACGGCCATTGGTCGTGAGTGCTCGTACTTCCTCGAAGAGTCCGGTGTGACCGGGATCGCTGACGATGATCACGTCGAAGCGAGATGTCTCGATCGTGGGAATCTGGTCACCGGAGCGAAAGTCGATCAGCCCCGAGACATTTGGGCCGAAGACCACCTGCCCAGTCGTGGTGGCCTGGTCGGCGTTGCGGGCGACGACCAGCACACGCGGAGGAAGCTCGGCCCGCTCGCGGACCTCATCGAAGTTCACTTCCTTGACGATGTTCATGAAGTTCCGCGCCGAGTCGACGGCGGAAAGTGGGTTCAGTGATGGCATCGATCCTCCATTCCGCTGCGGATGTGCAGCTTGCTGGTTTTATGCTGACACGGCCTCAGTCGGTACGCCAAGGGGAAACCGGTGTGACGGCGGCGCCTGGCTGCACCTGCGCACCGCCCTTGCGGTGGAATCGGCCGGATGTGGCCGAAAGAGTTTGACGTTGCAATGATGGTGCCTCTATACTTCGGCTCGCCGCAGGAAACACCTGCCCAGGTGGCGGAATCGGCAGACGCGCTAGCTTGAGGGGCTAGTGCCCGTTTAGGGCGTGGAGGTTCAAATCCTCTCCTGGGCACCCAATCTTCGTTTTGCGGCCCTGGGCGATTAGCTCAGCTGGAAGAGCGCCACGTTTACACCGTGGATGTCAGAGGTTCGAGCCCTCTATCGCCCACCGACGCAGAGGGCTGTTTTTCTGCGCCAAGGTAGCTCAGTTGGTAGAGCTCACGACTGAAAATCGTGCGGTCCGCGGTTCGAGTCCGCGCCTTGGCACCGATAAAAAGACCCGGCTGGTTCTCACCAAACCAGCCGGGTCTTTTTGTTTTCGCCCTGGCAGTGCTACTCCTTTGGAGAGCGATTCCAGAGGTCCTGATTGGCCTCAACCGGTAGATCGTGGCGTTCGCCCCACTCGTTCCACGAACCGTCGTAGTTGCTGATGTCGTCCAGCCCTGCCAGGTGAAGACCGAAGAGGACGGCAGTGGCAGTGACACCGCCATTGCAGTAGGCAGTGACAGGAGCGGTGGGGTCGACACCTGCATCGCGCGCGGCGGCCCTGATCTCGTCCGGCGCCTTCCAGGTTCCTTCCGGGCCAATCAGGGCACTCGATGGCAAGTTGATCGCAGTCGGAATGTGGCCGCCGCGGGAAGCGCGCTGAACCTGGCCGCTGAAGGTGGCGGGATCGCGAGCGTCGACCAGTTGCCGATCCCTGGTCTTGGTCAGCTCGAGCACGTCATCCGCCGAAGCGATAAGACCTGAGCGCTGCGTTGCGGTGAAGATGGCGGGAGTCACCTGGACCTCACCGGTTTCGACGGGAAAGCCGTTCTCCACCCAATAGGCCATTCCGCCGTCGAGGACGGCGACTTGGTCATGTCCGTAGTACCGAAGTGCCCACCAGAGCCGAGTGGCGAAGTGGCCACCGGCGCCGTCAACGGCTATGACCAAGGTGTCATTGCCCACTCCGAGGCGCGACATGACCTCAGCAAAGCGGTCGGCAGGGGCGATCTGGGCCTTCAAGGTGGCTACGGGATCGACGATGTCGGTCGTCCAGTCGACGAAGACCGCGCCTGGAATGTGAGCGGCGAGGTAGTCGGCGTGGAGCGACTCGTAACTCGCGTGCTGCCGGCCGGCTTCGTCAGCCACCGTGCGGACCACACCGCGGATGTCGATCACCCGGATCTGGGGGTCCTCGAGTCGCTGACTCAACCATTCGGCCGAAACGAGGGACTGCGATATTGCCATGGTGATGCTCCTTCTCGTGCGACGATGTGCTGGCCGTAGCCTACCAAAGGGATAAGGGGATTCATCGAAGCGCCTGATCGTGGATTTTGCGCCGTACCCGCTCAACATCCGAAGATCCCAGAATGGGGCGAACGGATGGCTTGCGTCACCTGCAGGACCGACCAAAGCCGCATGCCCCCGCATCTCCACGTTCCTGCGCGGAAGCGACAGGAATCCGTTCCCCGTACGGTCGAGACTCGTTTCCTCGCATGCGGTCGAAACCAACGATTCATTAATTCACAAATTCATTTATTCGAGGATCGTTGATTCCATGGGCTTTTGGGACCGGAATTTATGCGGACTTCGTGCAAATTTGTGCAGGGCGCTGCTGGGTGGCGTCGGAGATGGGGTGCCTTACCGCCTGCAAAGCCAACCCCTACCTATCGTACGCATCGAACCCGCCGATTCCCGCCACCCTCGCCGAAAATCGCTCATCTGTACACCGTCGCTGTCTTTCGGGGTACAGAGGGACATCAGCAGCGTTTCGCCATTGCTTACCTCAGGGCGGCGTCGAGTGGCGCGGGCGATGCGAGAAAGTCTGGGTCGACGGGGACTGCAAGAGTGAGCCAGGCGACTCACAGACAATTCCACCCGCCGCCACTACGGGGATCAAGATGGTGCAGGGCGACCGAATTGGCGTCTGCCGTTTTTCCTTGACACACAGGCCCTCGGCGGCCTAGAATCCCTTCCGCTGGCAACGGCGCGCGGAAGTGGCTCAGTGGTAGAGCATCTCCTTGCCAAGGAGAAGGTCGCGGGTTCGAATCCCGTCTTCCGCTCCAGAAAATCCAACGCATCAGGAACTTCCGGGAGCGCAGGCTCGCCGGATTTTCTTTGCGCTCGGAGTCGATCGACGCGGTATGCTTTCGAGCGCGAACGGGATGAGTTCGCAATTGCGGGCGTGGCGGAATGGCAGACGCTGCGGTCTTAAACATCGTTGGGGAAACCCGTGCGGGTTCGACTCCCGCCGCCCGCACCACCTCTATAACCAGGAGCAACGGCTCGTGATTGACATGCATCTCCACGTCCTGCCCGCGATCGATGACGGCGCAAAGGATATGGATGAGGCGACCGCCATGCTGAGCACGTTGAAAGCCATGGGCTTTGACCGGAT
>JAEZJB010000439.1 GCA_023415845.1 Chloroflexota bacterium
CCGTGCTCGGAACCGCCATTGGCGGGATGATTGCATCCGGCCCGGAGGGGATCTCGGTATTCATCGCACTCGTCGTCGCCGTCGTGGTGGCTGCCGGCGGCGATGGGCGGCGTGACGAGAGTGGCGATCAGGGTCCAGTGGCCCGGGGCCTTGGTGCCATCATCGGCTACCCTCGATCGCTGGCAGCGTTGCTCGGCGGGTTCGCCATCATGGTCCTGCTGGCATTCTCCCGCCTGCTGTCGAATGCCGGTGCCCTCGAAGGGTTCCTCATCACCTTCCGCGACTGGGGCCGCATGATGGCTACCCAGACCACCACAACGCCCACCCAGTTCTTCCTCTACGCCACCCTGCTCTATGAGATCATCGCAGTCGTCTTCGCCATCGTCGCCGTCGCCACTCGTGCACCGGAAACGTCGACCGACGGCCGTCGCCGCCTTGAACCAACGCTCTTCGTCGTCTGGTTCCTCGCCATCCTGATCCTGCAGAGCCTCGCCTCAGGGCGCCAGCCAGATCAGACCGTCCTCGTCACCATGCCGCTCGTGTTACTCGGTGGCATGGGGCTGGGTCGCGTATATGAGCGCATGCCGTGGCGGTCGGTTCTCACTACCCGTGCTGGCGTCCTGCTCGTCGGCATGTTCGGCCTGGTGATCGGGCTCATCGGTGTGGTCACGCTGATTGCCCGCGCCAACGATCCCGGTCAGGCAGCGAATTCCCCGTGGCTCCGCGTCCTGTTTATCCTTCTGGTCGTGGTGGTGCCGTTCGGATACCTGATCATCACCGAGCGTGGCCGGTCTCATCACGCTCACCTCGCCGCCTGGTCCGCCCTGGTCGTCGTCGCAGTTCTCCTCGGTCTCTACACCGTCCGCACCACCACGCAGCTTGCCTACGAGCGTGCCGATACGGGTGTCGAGATGATCGCCCAGCGCATGCCGACGCAAAGCGTGCGAGCCTTCGTCGACCAGACGCTACGTCTTTCCCGCGACCTCTCCCTGACCGAAGTTTCCAACAGCGACAACACCGGTTCGTTCGGCCTCTCGATCGCGGTCGATCCGGCCGTCGCGACCCCGTTCACCTGGTATTTCCGGGAGTTCAACAATCTCACCGTCACCGGCCCTGCCGGCTGGAACAACGCCGACATGGTGATTGCACCCACCAATGAGGGAATGGAAAACGCCGGCTATGTCGTCCAGTCGCGAACCTGGCTGAACCGGGTCCCACCGTCTTACGAGAGCCTTCGCCTGGGTTCCATCTGGTCGACCGTCTTTTCACCCAGCAAGTGGTACGACGCCTGGCGCTTTGTCATCTATCGTGACCTCGCGACCGAACCTGTCCCCGAGCAACTCAGCGTTGGCTACACGTTCCGTCTCGCCAACCAGATGAATCCCAGCGCCGGTCCATTCGATCTCTACACCGGGCAGTCGCTCGGTCCTGGCACCGCCCTTGGTCAACTGAGCCTTCCCACGGGCATCGCGGTCTCCAACGACGGCCAGGTGATCTACATCGTCGACTCGGGAAATCAGCGGATCCAGCGATTCGCTGCCGACGGCACTTTCATCGGGTCATGGAGCGCCGAGGAAGATTCGCGTCGAGGACTGGGATGGTTCGCCCCCGCCAATCAGGGGGCCAGCGACATCATCGTCGGTCCGGATGGCCTCATTTACGTGGCCGACACGTGGAACCATCGCGTGATCGTGCTCGACGCCGAAGGCAACCTCGTGCGCGAACTCGGTCGCGCCGGTGAAGTCACCGACACCAACAACTCGACCGATCCCTCGGTGTCACCAGGTCTCTTCTACGGGCCTCGCAGCCTCGCCATCGCCGATGGTGAGCTCTACGTCACCGACACCGGCAACGAACGCGTGCAGGTCTTCGCCTCCGATGGCACCTTCCTCCGCGCGTTCGGCGGCACCGGCTCCGAACCCGGCCAGTTGCTCGAACCGGTTGGCATCGCTATCGGCCCGGACGGTCTGGTCTACGTCAGCGACACTGGCAATGAGCGGATCAGTGTCTTCGAAAAGGACGGCACGCCGGTTCGCCAGATTCCCGTGCCGGAGTGGGCCGGCCAGTTCGGGCAGCAGGCCTATCTCCGGTTTGGTCCCGACGGCCTGCTCTACATCACGTCCCCCGGCAATGGCTACGTGCTGGTTTGGAACGGCAACGCCTTCACCCAGGTCGCTCAAGGTCTCGTGGGCGCACCCGTCGGCATCACCTTCACTCCGAACGGCGAGTTGATCGTCACCGACACTTCCGCCAGCAAGGTCGGCGAAACGGGAATCGTCCTGCCCGATGGTTTCGCCCAGAGCGCTGGCACCCCTGTGTCCGGTGACGGCGCGACTCCCGGCGCCTCGCCAGTGGTCTCACCTGCTGTGGAACCGCCGGCCACCCCCGACGCCGTCGGCTAACGCTCCGTCATCCGCCAGCAGACTGCGCAAAAACACGAAAGCCGCGGGAGCAATCGCTCCCGCGGCTTTCGCGACATCGTGTACTGCTAAGTGCTCCCGGCCGCGCCGCCCCCCCCGCCTGCCCCGCCACCGCTCACCACCGAGCTGGAGCCAGATCCACTGGCAGTGCTGATGCTCGCGTTATAGGCAATCCACCACGGGAACACGGCGTACGTGTCACGCTGTCCCGAGGTTGCGTTGGAAAACGCCCGGAAATAGACACCCTGGTCCACCGCAGCCTTCATCCTGTCATTGAAATTCGATCCCATGTTGAAAGCAACCGCATCAGCCAGCACGTCATCGATGTCGAGCGGCATCGATTCATTCTTCGCTGCTGCCTTCAGTCCGTCGCGATACGCCGTCCAGGGCAGTGCTGCCTCCTGGCCAGCCAGCGAGAGCGACGAGAATGAGCCATAAAGAACGAAACCATAGATGCTGGCCACGAAGAGCACTGCCGCTCCGACGAATCCCTGCCATGCACTGCCGGCTGCCGACACGATCACCAGCCCAATTGCCGCGACAATCGTGAGAATCGCGATTGCCAGGATCCCGTTCTTTGCGCCTCCTCCATCGACGTTCAGCCAACCCTGCTGCCGCATTGTCGTATTCAGCTGTTTGTTCAGGTCCGAACTGACATCCGTCGCCGCGCGCGCCAGGTTCTTGCTCGAAACGACCCCCATTTCCGACCGCTTGAGCAACGCATTCCATACCAGTTGCTCTTCCGGGGTGGAGACGACGTGGTCGTCACGGAGCCGGATCTGGATCGTTGGGCTGGAGAACGTCCCACCCATCTTCTCCGGCTCGATTTGGAGGCCACCGCGCGCTGCCAGGTCCAGGAGGGTCGCCGGGAACGCCGACGATTGCGGTGAACCTGCAACCAGCGCACCCGCCAGCGCAGGCGGCAGCGAACTTGGTCGCATGGTGCTATCCGCAGGTGCCGCTCGGTCCAGCTTCTGTCGGCGATTGAACAGCACGGTACCCAGTCCCGCACTGACCACCGCCGCCACGCCTCCCAGCCATGGCAGCCAGGTCG
>JAEZJB010000014.1 GCA_023415845.1 Chloroflexota bacterium
CGGTAGAGCTGGAGGTCCGGACCCTGGGGAATCGACTCGCGGCGGACGGGCATGTGCTCGTACCAGGCCTGGTAGGCGGCGGCGCGAAGGGCGAGCAGACCCTGGGCGGCCGGGGCATCGCGGACGACGGCGCCGAAGAAGTTGTTGAACACCCCGTGATCGTCCCAGGTTACCAGCCAAGGGGCGATCCGGTGGGCCTCCTGCAGGTTGGGATCGAGCTTGTGGAGGGCGTGGCGGAAGCGGTAGGTGGCGAGGTCGTGCGGCTTCGAGCGGGCCGGACCCGGAATCTCGAGGTCGCGAAGCTGGTCGCCGTAGCCGATGTCGTACTCGTAGATGTAGTCGCCGAGGTGGATCACGAGGTCGGGATCCTGGGCCACCATGTCGCGGTAGGCGGTGTAGAGGCCGTGGTCCCAGCGCTGGCAGGAGGCGAAAGCGAAGGTGAGCTGGTCGACGGCAGCCCCGGCGGCGGGGGCGGTGCGGGTGCGGCCGACCGGGCTCTCCTCGGACCCGCTGGTGAAGCGGAACCAGTAGGGGCGATCAGGTTCGAGGCCCGAAACCTCGACGTGGACCGAATGGCCCCAGTCGGGTTCGGCCTCCACCTCGCCGGACTGGACGATGGTCGTCATCCCCTCGTCGCTGGCCACCTGCCACTGCACCAGCACCGGCTGGTGGGGCATGCCGTAGTCGGATTCGAAGGGATAGGGGGCGAGGCGGGTCCAGAGCACCACGCCATCGGGTAGGGGTTCGCCGGAGGCGACGCCGAGGGTGAACGGATTGTCACCGAAGGAGGGCGTCGCCAGGGCGGCGTTGGGTGTCTGGGCGAAGAGGGGGCGGGCGGCCAGGGACCCGGCGACCGCGCTGCCACCCAGCAGGAAGGTCCGGCGATTGAACGGGCGGGTGGTCGCGGCCTGCTGCATCCGGTGCACGATCTCGGCGTAGCGCATGGGTCCCTGTGCTCCTTGTGTGAATGCGTCCTTCCCGGTTGGCGAGCCGGGAACCTGCTCCTACCCCTTCATGCCGGAGGTGACGAAGGTATCGATGATCTGGCGCTGGGCCAGCACGTAGAGGATGAACGGCGGCAGGGTGGCGATGGTGGCGGTGGCCATCATCGGGCCCCACATCTGGGCCGACTCGGCGTTGCTGGTGAAGAACTGCATACCGGTGGCCAGCGTCTTGGCCTCGAAATCGTTGAGCACCAGCAGCGGCCAGAGGTACTGGTTCCACATGCCGAGGAACGCCAGGATCGTGACCACCGAGATGGCGGGCTTCACGTTCGGCACCACGATCTGCCAGAGCAGCTTGAAGGTGGACGCGCCGTCGAGTTTGGCGGCGTCGAGCAGGTCCTGCGGCAGCTGCAGGATGTTCTGGCGCAGGAGGAAGACGAAGAAGGCGGTGCCGGGCAGCGACGGGATGATGACGGCCGCCCAGGTGTTCATCCAGTTGAGATCGGAGACCAGGATGTAGTTCGGCACGACGGTGACGATGCCCGGCACGATCATCGTTGCCAGCACCATGGCGAAGAAGAACTTGTCGCCCCGGAACTTGAGGCGGGCGAAGGCGAAGGCTGCCGGAAGCGAGATCGCGAGCTTGCCGGCGGTGGTGATGGTGGCGATGCCGAAGCTGTTCCAGAACCAGTTGGCGACCGGGAAGTAGCTGAAGGCATCCGGGAAGTTGCGCAGGGTCGGGTGATTGGCCACCAGCCGCAGGTCCTTGGTGAAGACTTCATCGGCCGGCTTGAAGGCGGTCGAGAGCATCCAGAGGAACGGGAAGACGGTGAAGGCCACGATGATGATGACGATGACGTGGAGCAGCATGTGCTCCCAGTTCCACCGCCGCCGGGGCGGGGTGTCGTGGGGAGTTGCGACGGCGCTAGCCATAGTGCACATGCCTTTCAACGAACTTGAACTGGATCCAGGTCAGGATGCAGGTCGCGACGAAGACGATCACCGCCACGGCGCTGGCCGCCCCGATCTGGAAGAACTGGAAGCCCTGCTGGTAGAGGTAGTAGATGATGTTGGTGGTCGAATCGAACGGACCACCGTTGGTCAGCACGTTGATCGCCCCGAACACGTCGTCGTTGACCGAGATGACGGTGGTGACGAGGACGAAGAAGAAGGTGGGCGTGATCAGCGGGAAGCGGATCGAGCGCATGATCTGCCAGTTGTTGGCGCCATCGAGCTGGGCGGCCTCGATGTAGTCCTTCGGGACCCCTTCGAGGGCGGCGAGGTAGAGCAGCATGTGGAAGCCGAGGGTCTTCCAGGTGGCGACGATGACGATGGCCCAGATCGCGGTTTCGCGGTCGCTGAGCCAGCGCACCTTGTCGTAGCCGAACTCCATCAGCACCTTGTTGAGCACGCCCTGGTTGGCATTGAAGATCCAGAGCCACATCACGGCGGCGACCGAGTAGGCAATGATGGTGGGCGAGAAGAGCAGGGCGCGGTAGGAGTTCTGCAGCTTCGACAACCGGATCGGCCAGAGCAGCAGGGCGAGCCCCAGCGGCAGGAAGACCTGCAGCGGCACGAGCGTGACGGTGTAGAAAAGCGTGCCCTCGAGGGCGCGGATGAAGCGCGGATCGTCGGGCAGGCGGGTGTAGTTCTTCCAGCCGACGAAATCCTTGTCCGGCCGCACGAAGTTCCAGTCGAAGAACGACAGGTAGGACGAATAGATGAGCGGCCAGTAGATGAAGATGCCGATGAGGATGACCAGCGGCCCGATGAGCAGGTAGGGCGTGAGACCTTCGGTCAGCCGGTACCAGGTCCAGCCCCGTTTCTCAACGAGCTGCTGACCCTCCTGCATGGTGGCCTGATGCTGACGCGAAACGGCCATGCGATTCCAAACTCCCTCTGGACGGGGCAGGAACCAGGGGTGCGCCTGGTTCCTGCCCTGTGCGCGATGAACCCGATTAGCTGATGCCGGTGATGTCCTGGATTTCGGCGAGAGCGTCGTTCACGCCTTCCTCGACCGAGATGTCGTTGGACCACATGCGCTGGACGTAGATGTCCCAGGTGTTCTGGGCTTCGAGTCCGCGCGAGCTGGGCCAGTTGGTCTCCAGTTCGAGGCCGTTATCGAACTGCTCGTAGGCGGGTTCCTGGCCCGGCAGCCGATCGAGCTCGATGTTGGAGATGTTGACGTAGCCGGTCTGGTTCCAGAGGGTGTAGCCCTCTTCGCTGGCGCAGAACTCGAGGAATTCGATGATGGCCGGGTACTTCTCGGGGTCGGTGGTGAACGAGCCGAGGAACGAGCCACCCGTCGAGGCGATGACGGGCTTGTCGCCGAACTTCGGCCAGGTGCTGGTGCCGAGCGTGAACGGGGTGTCGTTGTTGAGGCCACCGAGCGCGGCGACCGAGCCCTGGAAGACGGCGGTGGAGCCGGCCACGAAGTTGGGGCGGAGTTCGGCGGAGGTGCCGCGATCGTAGAGACCGGCGCTGTCGAAGTCGGCGATGGTCTGGATGGCCTGCTGGGCTTCGGGGGTGGTGAAGCCGAAGGTGCCGTCCTCGTTCATCACGCGGCCACCATTCGACTGGATGATGGTCTGGGCCGGCCAGTCCTTGTTGAAGGAGAGGGCGAGGGCCGCGCCGCCACCGACGGCTTCCTGAAGGGCGGGACCGGCTTCGAGGAAGGACTCCCAGGTGGCGAGCACTTCGGCCGGATCGAGGCCAGCGGCGTCGAAGGCATCGGCGTTGTAATAGAGGATCGGGGTGGAGAGACCCCACGGGAAGCCGTAGACAACATCCTCGCGGGTGACCAGCGGCCAGGCCGACTCCGACATCGAGGCGATCAGGCTGTCGAAGGCGTCGCCGGCGATCTCGGTCAGCGGGGTCACGTTGAGCCCGTCGATGGCGTAGTGCAGGTTGGCCCACGGAATGGTGACGAGGTCGGGCGGGTTGCCGGCGGCGATGTCCGCCTGGGCCTTCTGGAGCGTTTCCTGGTAGTTGCCGGGCGTGAGTGGATTGACCACGGTGGTCTCGCTCTGGGCGTTGAACGCCTCGATGACCTGGGTCATCGGGTGCGGCTTCTCGGCCGGGGTGCCACCCGGCGGGGTGCCCCAGATGTGATAGATGACGAGTTCGGTCTTGCCGTCCTGGCCAGGGGCGCGGGGGCTGCTGGTGGCAGACGGAACTGCCGAGGCGGCCGATCCGGCGAGCGCGGCACCGGCGGCGATTGCCGCGGTCTGTCCCATCAGTTTTCGACGTGATACGTGAGTCATCTCACCCTCCCTGAGCGGTGGCGGTGGTGACGCCACACGCAAATGAACCTCGTGACTGTTGCCGATGACGTTTGGGCCCCAGGTCTTTCCGGTTTCCCCTCCTGTCGATCACTGCTTCAAGAGGCTGTAGGCGCCTGCCTGGTCCATGACGACGGATTTGACGATGTCACCCCGAATGGCGGCCTTGAGGGCCACCGAGCGGTGCGGGCCGCTGAGCACGGCCATCACATCGGGGCATTCGCGGAGTTTGTCGAGACCGATGCTGACGACCCGGTCGCGCAGGTCGGTGTCGCATTCGCGGCCGCGTTCGTCGAAGAAGCGGCCGCAGATTTCGCCGACGGCACCGGCGGCGCGCACTTCGGCGAGTTCGGCGGGGGCAAGCACGCCGCGCTCCACGAAGGCCGATTCTTCGAGGGTGCCAAGGCCCACCATGGCCAGGTCGAGCGAGTCGAAGGTGCTCCAGAGCGCCTTGATTTCAGTGTGGGAGAGGAAGAGGTTCCGGGCGCGCTGGCTCTGGGCGAAGGCGGGCAGGTTGAGGGTGCGGAAGGTGCCGTGGAAGCGGCGGGCCAGCGTGCGGCTCTGCTCGGAGGCGTCGATCTGGCCCGGGCTGGTGCCGATGGCGCCCATCAACTGGATGAAGGTGGGGCCGGCGACCCGTTCCTGCGGCTCGATCTGGCGAATGAGGTCGCCGAGGGTGCGGCCACCGGCGAGCCCGACCACGCGGCGAGTGGCGACGAGATCGGCGACGGGGGCGGCGGCAAAGTAGCCGACCCCCTTGCGGATGCTGGCCGGGGTGCTGGCCATCGCCTGGATGACGATGACCGAGCGCAGGCCAAAACGCTCTCTGATCTGGCGTTCCAGGCCGCGGTCGCGCGGGTCGTAGTCGTCGACCGAAATGCGCACAATGCCGCGGTCGCGGGCGTTGGTGAGCAGCCGCGAAACGGTGGAGCGGGAAACGCCGTAGATCGCGGCGATCTCGCTTTGTCCAAGTCCATCCAGGTAATACATGCGCGCAACCGATGTCATCAGCGCGCCGTTCTGGTCAGCCAACCAGCAGCCTCCCACATGCTGCACGAGTGTTCATGCACGTTCTTGCATCGTGAAGCCAATCGTGACTTCGCCCCGTCTGGCCGTCAATTGGAACTGGACGACTTGCACAAATGTGCATGCACTATGGTGCATCGGGCGCCGCCCAAACAAAAACCAGCGGGCGAGGCGTCGCATGCCCGCTGGTTCTCGTGGTGCACCTTGGTGCGGGGAGGGAAGAGCGACCAGGTGCCGCTCTTCCCGGGCGGGGATCAGCCGCCGGCGATGATCGCTTCGATTTCGGCGAGGGCCTCGGTGACCCCCTCTTCCACCGAAATGTCGTTGGCCCACATGCGCTCGCAGTAGACATCCCAGGTGGACCCTGCTTCGACACCGCGGGAGCTCGGCCAGTTGGTTTCGCGGATCAGGCCGTTGTCGTACTGCGCGTAGGCGGGTTCCTGGCCTTCGAGGCGGGGCAGTTCGTGGTTGGAGATGTTGATGTAGCCGGTCTGGTTCCAGAGGCCATAGCCCTCTTCGCTGGCGCAGAAGGCCAGGAATTCGAGCAGAGCCGGGTATTTGGCTTCGTCCTGGGTGAAGATGCCGAGGAACGAACCGCCGGTGGAAGCGATGATCGGCTGGTCGCCGAACTTCGGCCAGGTGCTGGTGCCGAAGTTGAACGGCGCGTCGTTGTTCATGCCGCCGAGGCTGGCGACGCTGCCCTGCCAGACGGCGGTGGTGCCGGCCAGGAAGTTCGGGCGCTGCTCTTCGCGGGTGCCGCGGTCGTAGAAGCCTTCCTTGTCGAGGTCGGCGATGACCTGGAGGGCGGCCTTGGATTCTTCGCTGGTGAAGCCGAAGGTGCCGTCGTCATTGAGCACTCGGCCGCCATTCGACTGGATGATGGTCTGGGCCGGCCAGTCCTTGTTGAACTGGAGCGAGAGCACGGCGCCGCCGGCCTGCTCCATGAGGGCCGGGCAGGCCGCCTTGAAGGAATCCCAGGTGTCGAAGGCTTCGGCGGGGTCGACGCCAGCCGCTTCGAAGAGGTCGGCGTTGTAGTAGAGGATCGGGGTAGAGAGGCCCCATGGGAAGCCGTAGGCGACGTCGTCGCGGGTGACCAGCGGCCAGGCGAGTTCCGACATCGAGGCCTGGACTTCCTCAAACTTGTCGCCGGCGATGTCGGCGATGGAGCGGATGCCCAGGCCATCGACGGCGTAGTTGAGGAACGCCCACGGCACGCTGACGAGGTCAGGCGGGTTGCCGGCGGCGATGTCGGCCTGCGTCTTCTGCAGGGTTTCGTAGTAGTTGCCGGGGGTCATGGAGGTGAGCGTGACGGACTCGCTCTGGGCGTTGAAGGCGTCGATAACTTGCGTCATCGGCGACGGCGTTTCGGCCGGGGTGCCGCCCGGTGGCGTGCCCCAGATGTGATAGATGACGAGCTCGGTCTTCCCATCCTGGCCAGCGGCGCGCGCGCGGCTGGTGGTGGACGGAGCCGCCGAGGCGGCCGATCCGGCGAGCGCGGCACCGGCGGCGATTGCCGCGGTCTGTCCCATCAGTTTTCGACGTGATACCTGAGCCATGCTTTCCTCCGAAGCTGCTGATGCTGCGCTGAGCACCCGGCGTTCTCCCCAGTTCCGCACATGCGGCGACCAGGCGGCGCAGTGAACCGAGTGATTGCTGCCGCACCTGGTCCCAAGAAACTGGTGTTCTTCAACGCTATCGGGCGCGCCGACGACTGGCAAGTAATGCCTGCTGCACATCGGTGCATGCACTATGGTGCGCGTGACTGCCTGCCCGGATGTTAAGCCGGTGTCGACAACCGGTTATTTCTTTGTGAACTGTCCGAGAGGGACGATGGTGGGCCAGGATTCCGGATACAGAAACGCCCGGACAGTGCGCTGGCCAGCGCACTGTCCGGGCGGTGAGACCGCAGTGGTTACCAGATCACGACCCGGTCGGCATCGGGCAGGAATTCGTCGTCACCCCGGACGATGTCGAACGTTTCGAAGAACTGGTTCATGTTGCGGAGTGGCTGCACGGCTCTCACTGGCCCAGGTGCGTGCTCGTCCGTCGCCACCAGCAGGCGGGTGTATTCCGGTGTGGCGAGCGTGCGCCAGACCTGGGCCCAGGCGATGAAGAAGCGCTGCCTGTCGGACTCGGTGATGGGCGTGCCAGCGTCGTCGAGGGCCATTTCGAGGCCGTCGTAGGCCACCTGGACACCGCCCATGTCGGCGACGTTCTCGGTGAGCGTCAGTTCGCCGTTGACGTAGAGACCTGGCAGCACTTCGATCTCGTCGTACTGGGCGACCACCTGGGCGTTGAGTTCGGAGAAGGCGTCGTAGTCTTCAGGCGTCCACCACTGCACGAGGTTGCCGTAGCCGTCGAACTGGGCGCCCGAGGCGTCGAAGCCGTGGGTGATCTCGTGCCCGATCACGGCGCCAATACCACCGTAGTTGAACGCAAGGTCGGCTTCGGGATCGAAGAACGGGCTCTGGAGAATGCCGGCCGGGAAGACGATGGCGTTCATGGTTGGGATGTAGGCGGCATTGGTTTCGAAGGCAGTCATCGGCCACTCGGAGCGGTCGATGGGACCACCCACTTCACCCAGCGCCTTGCCATTGACGACATCGTAGATGTTCTGCAGGGTCTCGTAGGCCGAGTCACCAAGCTCGATATTGTCGTAGGAGACCCACTGGTCGGGGTAGCCCACCATCACGGTCATCAGGTCGAGCTTCTCGATCGCTTTGGCCTTCGTGGCGTCGCTCATCCACTCGTTGTTCTGAATGCGGATGCGGAAGGCGTCGATCAGGTGATCGACCAGCGCCTCGATTTCGGCCTTGGCCTCGGGCGAGAACGCGCGCTCGACGTATTCCTTGCTGAAAACGTCGGGGAACGACGAGAGGGTGGTGAAGAACGCGGTCGAGAGGACGTCGGGATCGGAATCGACGCCGCTGAGAACCGAGTTGAATCCGTCGGCGATTTCGAACATGTCGAGGGTCAGGTAGTCGGCGGCATACCAGGCCAGCTGGGTGGCGAAGAGGTATTGCAGAACGAGCGGATCGGCGTCCGCCAGCACGTCGGGGAGACTGCTGAGGTAGGCGATGTCATCGACGTAGAGGGTGTCGGTGTCGTCGGGCAGCGAGGTTTCCTCGACGAATCCCTCCCAGTCGAAGTCCGGGAAGATCTCGGCCAGGTCATCGAGGGTGTACGGCGTGGCGCTGGCAGACCAGTCGGCCTGCAGTTCGGCGTCGGGGGTCTTGATGCTGGCCAGTTCGGTTTCGAATTCGAGCACCAGGCGTGCCGCTTCGCGGGCTTCACGGCGCGAATAGCCCATTTCGCGGAGCAGGTCGGTGGTGGCAGCAACCCAGGCGTCCCGAACCGCTTGCGACTCCTCGCTGTCGTCGAGGTAGTAGTCCTCGCTGGGCAGGGAGAGCATGGGGCCGGCGAGCCAGGCGACCGACTCGGTGGCATCGGTGGGGCTGGACGATGCGTATGGACCAAACAGGCCCAGCAACTGGACGGTGTCGGCCTTTTCCTGGAAGACGAGGCCGTCTTCGATGCTGGTGATGTCCATGATTTCGTCGAGCAGGTCCTGGATCGGGGCGATGCCCTGATCGTCGCGCTCGTCGGTGTCCGTCATCATGTCGAACAGGGCGCGGGCCTTGCCGCCATCCGTGTCGTCGTCCGGTTCGAGACCAAAGAGAATTTCGACCAGGATCTCGTTGGTGCGGTCAGCCGCCTCATCGAACGAGCCGTAGACCGGGTAGCCGGCCGGCAACTCGGTGTCGGCCATCCAGGTGCCGTTGGCGTAGTCGTAGAAGTTCTCGCCGGGACTGACCGAGCGGTCCATGCCGGCGACATCGATGCCTGGCTTGCCCATGCTGGTTTGCAGGTTCAGCATGCGGGTGGCCAGCACGGGCTGGGCGGCGCCACCCACCAGCATCAGGGTGGTGAGCAGGATGATCAGTGGGCGGGAAGTCAGGCGAGTCATACGAACTCCTGGGCGGGGGCGGGTTAGGGATGACACCAGTGCTGCTGATCGAATGATAGTGAATCGGGTCATGGTTGGCGGCCCGCGAAGGTTCTCACCGCCCAGCGAGAGTGCCAGAGCCGGTGACGACCAGGGACCTCACCAGATGACGATCCGGTCGGTCCGAGGCAGGAACTCCTCGTCGGACCGGGAGATGCCAAACGCGGTGTAGAACTCCTCCATATTGCGGAGCGGCTGGACGGCGCGGATTTCGCCGGGACAATGCGAGTCGTTTTCCACCAGCCATGCTTCGTACTCGTTTGTCTGAATCGAGCGCCAGAGTTGGGCATAGGCGATGAAGAAGTCGCGCTGCTGCTGGCTGCCGATCGGAGTGCCGGCATCGTCGAGCGCCAGCACGAGCCCGAGATAGGCGGCCTGAACGCCGCCCAGGTCGGCGATGTTCTCGCCCAGGGTCAGGTCGCCGTTGACGGCGAGCCCCGACGCCAGCTCGACCTCCTCATACTGGTCGCTGACCATGGCAGAGAGTTCGGAGAAGGCATCGTAGTCTTCCTGTTCCCACCAGAAGACCAGGTTGCCATGGCCGTCGAAGTCGGCGCCGTCGTTGTCGAAGGCGTGGGTAATTTCATGCCCGATCACCATGCCAATACCGGCGTAGTTGGTGGCGAGGGGGGCATGCGGGTCGTAGAAGGGAGCCCGGAGGATGCCTGCCGGGATGACGATGCTGTTGGCGGACTGGAAGTAGGAGGCGTTGACCTCGTGGGCGGGCGTAGACCAGAGCTCATTGGTCACCGTGGTACCAACCGTGGCGGCATCCAGGGCCATGGACCGGTCGTGCAGGCTGAGGCGGGTGGTGAGGGGCGACTCACCAATGACGACATCGTCGTAGGTTGCCCAGCGGTCGGGGTATCCGATCTGGGGCGTGATCAGGTCC
The DNA here is from genome assembly GCA_023415845.1 of Chloroflexota bacterium. Taxonomy (GTDB): domain Bacteria; phylum Chloroflexota; class Chloroflexia; order Thermomicrobiales; family UBA6265; genus JACCYX01. The sequence goes on from JAEZJB010000014.1 coordinate 10,150, forward strand.
AGCTTTTCGATGGCCCGCTCGCGGGTTTCGTCGCTCATCCAGGCGTTCTGCTGCAGGCGAATCCGGAACGCCGCGAGGATGTGGTCGACCAGGTCCTCGACCTCGGCCTTCATCTCCGGGGTGAAAGCTGCCGCGACGTACGCCTGGCCGAAGACGTCGGGGAACAATTCGACGGTGGCGCGTAGCGCGGATTTCTCGAGGTTGGGTTCGGCGTCGATACCCTGCACCACTTCGTTCTCGAACGTCTGGGCAATGTCGAACATATCGATGGTCAGGTAGTTGGCCGATGACCAGGCGAGTTGCGAGGCAAAGAGGTATTGGAGGGCCAGCGGGTCGGCGTCGGCCAGGATGTCCTCCAGCGATTCGAGATACATGGGATCCAGGGTATAGAGCTCGGTGGTGGTGTCGGGGAGCGCGGACAGCTCGACATAGGCTTCCCAGTCGATGGCGGGGGAGAGGTCCTGCAGCTCTGCCAGCGAAAAGTGGATGTTGCGCTGGTGCACGTCGCCCTCGGGAATGAACCACATCTGGAGGGCCATCGCGGTTTCGAGTTCGAGCACGGTTTCGGCGGCGGTCCGCGCTTCACGGCGCGAATATCCGAGATGTTCGAGAAGGGCAGCGGTGGCGGTCACCCACTCTTCGCGGAGCGCGTCGCCCTCCGGAGTTTCGTCGAGATAGTCCCAGAACGACGGCAGGGACAGGTCGGAATCGTGGATATAGCCGACGTAGACCGACGAGTCTTCGGCCCCGGGCATGGCTCCGGGATAGAAGAGACCCTGGAGCCGGTAATTCCAGGCCTCGGACTGGAAGTCGAGTCCTTCGTCGATCGAGGTGATGCCCATGATCCGGTCGAGCACGGGCTGGATGGGGGTGGTACCGAGGGCATCGCGCGTGCTGGTGTCGAGCAATTGGTCGTAAAAGGCGCGAGCGCGTCCGGTATCGGTAGTGGGGTTGGGCTCGAAGCCGAGCAGGGCGTCGAGGAGGATCGCGTCGATCTCCTCGGAATTGATCCCGAAGGTGTCGTAGCGGGACTCCCCTTCGGGCAGGACGGCGGTGTCGAGCCAGCGCCCGTTGGCGTAGCGATAGAAGTCTTCGCCAGGCTCGACCGATCGGTCCATGAGCGTGGTGTCGGCGCCAGAGATGACCGGCGCATCCTGGGCGAACGCCAGCGGCTGGCTGAGGATGCTGGCTACGAACAGGGTGAAGAGGACAACGAGCAGGCGGGATGGATGACGGCGATGCATGGACGAATCCCTGGTGCCCGTCAGGCACGGTAGGCAGCTGGATTGCTCGCCGAAGGCCAGCCCCACGTGCGGGACTGGCCTTCGACTGGTGCGCTACCAACAAGACGTCGCGGTCAGACTTCCGGTTGCATCACTACCGGGGACCGGGTCGGGATTACCAGATGACGATGCGCTCGTCGGGGGCCAGGTACTCCGGTTCGCCCTCGGTAATATCGAAGGTGTCGAAGAACTGGTCCATGTTGCGGAGCGGCTGGACCGCCCGGACAGACGCGGGGGAGTGCGAGTCTGACGACACCACGTAGGTGATGAATTCAGGGGTGGCGACCTGGCGCCAGTTGCGGGCCCAGGCGAGCAGGAACTCCTCGGCCGGCGTAAACGATTCGCCGGGGATATCGGCGGTGGGGGTGGCCGTGTCGCCCAGTTCGATCATCATCGCGTCCCAGGCAATCTGCAGACCGCCCATGTCGGCGACGTTTTCCTGGACGGTGAGCTTGCCGTCGACATAGAGGCCGGGCTGGACTTCGATGCTGGAGTACTGGGCGATGGCCTCCTCGTTGAGGGCGGTGAAGGCGGCATAGTCTTCGTCGGTCCACCACGACACGACATTGCCGTAACCGTCGTACTGCGAACCACCGGCGTCGAAGCCGTGCGTAATCTCGTGCCCGATCACGGCGCCAATGCCGCCGTAGTTTGCGGCTGCGGGTGCTTCGGGATCGAAGAACGGCGGCTGGAGGATGGCGGCCGGGAAGATGATCATGTTGCGGCTGGGATCGTAGCCGGCGTTGACCTCGAACGGGGCCTGGAACCACTCGCCCCGGTCGACCGGCTGGCCGATGGACCCGAGCCACTCCTCATTTCCGGCATCGTAGGCATTGAGCACGGTATCGAACAGCGAATCACCGATCGTGACCGAGTTGTAGTCGTTGAACTTCGCCGGATAGCCAACCTCGGACACCATCAGGTCGAGCTTTTCGAGGGCCGCCTTCTGGGTTTCCGGGCTCATCCAGGTCGAGTTCTGGATTCGCACACGGAAGGCCGCGATCAGGTTGTCAACCATTCGCTCGACTTCGGCCTTGGCCTCCGGGGAGAAATGCTCGCCGACATAGAGCTTGCTGAGCGTGTCGGGGAACCACGATTGCACATCACCAAGCGCCCGCTCTGCGGCAGGACGCTGGTCGCTGACACCAAGCAGCACCGGGCCACGGAAGGAGAAAGCGAGGTCTTCGATCTCGGTCGTCAGGTAGTTGGCATAGGTCCAGATCAGCTGGGTGGCGAAGAGGTACTTCAGCACCATCGGGTCAGCGTTGTCGAGCACGCCCTGGAGCTTCTCCATGTAGGCAAGGTCCACGACGATGAATTCTTCGGTGTCGTCCGGGACGTAGGTTTCCGCGACGAAGGCGTTCCAGTCGAACGACGGCAGCATTTCCTCTAATTGGGCCAGCGTGCGCGGGTTGTTCTGCGCGACGGGATCGGACGCGAGGACGGCATCGGGGGTCTTGATCTTCACCAGTTCGGTTTCGAAATCGATCACGGCCTGGGCGGCGGTCTTCGCTTCGTCCTCACTGTAGCCCAGCTGCATCAGCAACTGGGTGGTGGTGGCAATCCATCCCTCGCGCACGGCCACGAAGTCGGCGCCATCGCCGTAATAGTCCTCGCTGGGCAGGGAGAGAACCGGGCCATAGAGGTTGCCGACGGTGAGGGTGGCATCATCGGGGCTGGGGCTGGCGTAAATGACGAAGAGGCCGGACAGCTGGTAGTTGTCGGCCTGCTGCTGGAAGACGAGACCATCTTCGATGCTGTCGATCGAGTCAATTTCGCTCATCAGCGGCGCAATCGGGTCGATGCCCTGCTTGTTGCGCGTCTCGGTATCGAGCACCTGGTCGTAGAGCAGGCGGGCCTTGCCGTCGGGCGTGGCGGCATCTGGCTGGAGGTTGTTGATGATCTCGACCAGGTCGGCTTCCACCTGATCGTTGATCTCATTGAAGATGCCGTAGGCCGGGGAGTCGGAGGGGAGTTCGGCGCGGGCAAGCCAGCCGCCGTTGGCGTACTGGTTGAAGTTGTCACCCGGCTTGACCGACAGGTCCATGTCGGCGGGATTGATGCCGTGGACGATGGCTTCGGCCTCCGGGGAGGCGAATGGGCTGGCGACCGGCGTTTGCGCCGATACCAGGGCGGACGGAACGGCAAGCAGGACGGCGATGAACCAGACGAACACCGCCGGGAGACCGGAGCGTGACATAGAACCCCCAATGAACGTGAACCAGGCAAGAACTTTCAGCGATGCGTTTTGGTATTGACCGGATGGTACCAGCGATCCGGGGCGATTGGCAGTCCACGGAGCGGCTCCATTGGCACGTGAACACCAACCCCACACCGAATCTCTCTTTGGGAGATATTGCCGGAAACCGGGAATCGATCAGGCGGGGCGCTGGCCCTGGAGGTTGAGCCGCCAGTAGTCGAGGCTCCATTGCGGGACATCGGTGCGGCCACCTTCGATCAGCAGGTCGAGGTAGTGCGCGCGGAGTTCCGGCGTGGGGATCCGCTGAAGATGCGTGCCGAGCACCACGGTTTCGAGGAATTCGCGGTAGGCCGCCTCGTCGTCGAGCACCACCGGGGCGTGAATCACTTCGGCTTCGGCGTGGCTGAACCCGGCGGCGGCAAGGCGCTCGACGGTTTCTTCCGCGTCGGCGAAGTGCCACGGCCCGTCCCATTCGGCCCCGTCGGCCCGGAAAGGCTCGGCGTGGAGCAGGGCCAGGGCGCGGTTGGCCACGGCGGCGATATTGGGGCCGCCTCCGCACTGGGCGATCAGCCAGCCACCTGGTTTGAGCGCGGCATGGAACCTGGCGAACAGGGCGGGATGGTCCTTGACCCAATGGAAGGTGGCAGTGCTGAAGATGATGTCGGCGGGCTGGTCGGTGGGGAGCGCCAGCAGGTCGGCCTGCACGTAGCTGACACGGTCGCCGAAGCGTGGCTTCAGATGCGCTTCGGCCTGGGCAAGCATGTTGGCCGACTGGTCGACCGCGATGACGTGCCCTGCGGGGAGGCGCTCGAGGACCAGCTCGGTGAGGCGACCGGTGCCGCATCCGGCGTCGATCACCGTTTCGTCACCCCGCAGGGGAAGGCGCTCGAGGACGATCTTGCCCCAGTCAACATGGGGGTTGGCGACCTTGTGATACGAGGTCGCGTTCCATTCACGGATGTCGGAGGACGTGGAGGTCATGGGGCGGAAATCCTGGCTCGGGACGAAACTGGCATCGGTGCGACATGGCGGGTCGGCCCTGCCATGCGAGCATTCTCCGGTCTGGTACAGTCCGGAACAGGATGATACCGGTCTTCGGACCGATGGGATAGACGGGACGTGCACCGGTCATGAGTCAGCTCTTTCAGGACGACAAATTCCAGGATGTGGATCGGGAGGAACTGGTTGCCCGCCAGCGCGAGCAGCGGGTGAACCTGAAAGCGTTCCTGATGACGATCGCCGTTGTGTTCGCGCCATTCCTGGCCCTGCTGTTTGGCATCGAAGCGGCCCTGGTGGTGCTGGCGCTGGGCCTGACGTTCACGATCTGGCTGACCTGGATGGCGTCGGGATCGGCCGGGCCCGTGCAACGGGGACGGTTGCGGACGATGGCCGTGCTCAATGTCTGCCTGTTGATCGGCGTGTTGGCGATCCTGGTGATCCTGATCGTCTCGTAACCTGCAACTTGGCTACCTGTGATTAGCGAATCGGCGCCTCCCCTGATTACGGCTTCATCGTATCCATGGCGAGAAATCCGCCCCTCAGTGCGTTCGATAAAGACGGAGCCGGATGAGGCGCAGCGTCCTCATGGGATAGCAATCGCGTCAACGTTCCCTGGTCTCCGCAGCGACGTGCGGATATTCCGCAGAAACTCTGGACGCGTTTCCCCATGGAATCAACCAGAAGTGACCATCCCGCCAGTTTGTGAGTTTTTGCGTTCGTGCGTGAGGTATGCCGGTCCGCTTGCGGAGCCAGTGTCCTGGGGGTTGGCCGGTGGCTACACGCTGATCGTTGTCGGTACGGTGGTGCGTCGCTTGCGCATCGCAATCCCGTTCCGGCCGCGACCGTAGTAGTTCGGGACCCGGCCCGTTCGCACGTAACCTTCCTGCTCGTAGAGTGCCTGCGCCCCACGGTTCGGTTCCTCCGCCATCAGCACCACATCGCCGAGGGGGAGGGCGGTCTCCAGCGCACGGAGCAACCGCGCCCCGATGCCTCGCCGACGCGCGTCCGGATGCACGGCGATGTTCATGACCCGGGCATCGCCCCGGTGGCGATCGCCGATGATGCAGCCGGCGACCGGGCGGTCAGTGGTGCGGGCGACAAGGAACCGCACTCCTGGCGTGAGCTTGAGTGTGATGAGGGCGAAGCGGCCATAGGCCAGACCGGGCCGGAACGACGCGCGTTGCAGGTCCGCCAGGGCAGGGATGTCCGACCAGCGAACCGGCTCGATCCGGATATCCTCCCCGGGAGGGGGTACTTCGGTTGGCCGCGAAACGTCACCCATGCGCCATCTTTCCCTGCTGGCGCCCATGGTACGGCACGGGAAGAGCCAACAGGCCGGCTCCTCCCGTGGGAACGACGCGCGAGGATGGTGGAATTACGGCTGGATATCGAACCAGGCTCGTCCTTCGCCACCATACCCCGTGTCGACATACATCACGAGCGATGGCGCCTCGGCGGTTGATACCTGCCAGCAAACATTGAATTCTGCCGATTCACCCGGGGCCAGGTCCGGCACGTCATACGAGCTGTCCGGGATGTAGCCGCACGAGTTGGTGTTTTCGCCGTACCCAATGGCCTGATCGCCAACCGCGTTGAAGGTGAGTGCCCACCATGGGGAGGTGGTTTCCTCACCCTCGTTGGTGACCGAGACGGTGACCATGTAGAACTGGTTGCCGGCCGCCGGTGGCTCGTTGAACGACTCGCTGGTAACGATCAGGTCGGTGGCGTCCGGCTCGACCGAAAGGACCTTCACCGCGAAGGACCCGACGAGGCTGGCAGTGCCGACCGGAATCGGCTCGGTGCGCGAGCTGGGCAGGGCGGAGGTGGAGTCCTTGAGTCCGGTGGCCGGGACCGGAGTCGCCATTGGGGCATTGCCGAGGGAGAACCAGACGGTGCCGCTGGAGTTGAAGCTGTAGCCCGGCGAAGCGGCCAGGACCAGCGAGGAGACATCGTCGGTATCGACCACCCAGCAGGCGTTGATCTCGATGGTGCCGCCCGGGAAGAGTTCATTCGACCGGCTGCTGGCGCTATCGGGAATATCGCCGCAGGAGAAACCCCAGTCGGTGTAGGGCTCGTCGTCTTCGTTGCCGGTGGAGGCGCTGAGTGTGAGTTCGCTCCAGGGGATTCCGCTGGCAGTTCCGGTGTAGGTGATTTGCAGGCGGGCGATGAAGTACTGGGTGCCGGGTTCGGGTTCGGAGTTGAATTCGCTGTAGGCCATGATGTAGTCGGACGCATCGGGCATCACGTTGAGCACGGTCAGCTCGTAGTCGCCGACCGTGGCCGTGGTGCCAACTGGCACCGGGTCGCTGGCGGATGCGCCGACCGCAGTCTGGGCAGTGGCAGGGAGGAGTACTCCGGAGAGAGAGCCGAAGGCGAGCAGGGTGGCGATGAGCAGGCGAACGAGCGGGAACCGGCGCATGGTGCAACCTCCTGGCGGGGAACCGACGCACTGCCGACTCGGTCGGCAGTCTCCACATGGTACAGACATGACGTTCCACTGGGGCGCGAAGTTGCACTCACGGAAAGGCCAGGGCTGGAAATGCCACGACCGGCGACCATTCCTGCGAAGAGGAGCGGTCGCCGGGCGTGAAGCCGGGGTTGGAGGCTGGAGTTATTCGGCGCTTTCGGCGATCTGGTCGCGCGGGCCGGTGTGCACCGAGCTGGCGCTGAGCTGGCCGAGCGTGCAGACGACCGTGGTGTAGACGCCGCCCTGGCCGTCCGGCGTGACGGTGATGTCGCGCACCCGGAGGTTGGAGTACGGCGAACCCGAGCGGTCCTTGCCGAGCCAGGCGTTGACGGCTTCCAGCGCGCCACCGGCATCCTGGGCCGCGTTCGGCGAGTGGAACAGGAAGACCCGGGTGTCCTTGGGAGAGAGATCGAGAGCCATGCAGGTTGGACCTTTCGTGCCTGGGCATCCACGCGGATGCCGGTTCGAGTGAGGCGCGACCGGTCTGGCGGAACCGTATCCGGTGGTCGCGACGCTGGCGAGAGTATACGGCGCGCGCCGCCCTGGAGCCCGAAGGATGCGGCGGATGATCCCGGCTATCATGCACGGCAGAGGTAACGGCCCGGTCGCACCACTCCGTTGGAGGTGTGACGGCAGCAGGAGGAACAGCGGGTGGCGGGACGAGTACTGGTAATCGGGGGTGGCGGTCGTGAGCACGCGATGGCGTGGAAACTCGCCCAGAGTCAACTGGTGACGGAGATCATCTCGGCGCCGGGAAACCCGGGCATGGCGACCCTGGGCGAGTGCGTGCCGGTGCCAGTGACCGACCACGCCGCCATCGTTGACCTTGCCCGCGAACGAGCGGTCGACCTGGTGGCGGTAGGGCCGGAGGATCCGCTGGCGGCCGGGCTGGCCGATCGGCTGGCGGAGGTCGGGATTCCCGTCTTCGGGCATTCGGCGGCGGCGGCCAGGATCGAGGGGTCGAAGTCGTGGGCCAACTCGTTCATGGCCCGGCATGGCATTCCGACCGCGCGGTCGCTGGTGGCGACGAACGCCGCTGAAGCGGCGGCCGCCATCGATGAGCTGGCGAATGGTGGACCGGTGGTGCTGAAGGCCGATGCCCTGATGGCGGGCAAGGGCGTGATCGTCGCGCCCGATTCGGCGGTCGCCCATGCCGCATTGCCAGGCCTCTTCACCGGGGCCGACGGGGAACGGTTGGTGATCGAGGAGTGCCTGACCGGACCGGAAGTGTCGATCCTGCTGATCGTCGATGGCACCGACTATCGCCTGCTGGCGCCTTCCTGCGACCACAAACGGGCGTATATCGGTGACGAAGGTCCCAACACCGGCGGGATGGGTGTCTACACGCCAACCTCGCGGGTCGATGCCGCCCTGATGGCGCGGATCGAGGAGGAGATCGTGCGCCCGGCGGTCGAAGGGATGGCGGCGGAAGGGTATCCCCTCCACGGCGTGCTCTATCCCGGCCTGATGTTGACGCCGGACGGCCCCAAGGTGATCGAGTTCAATGCCCGCTTCGGCGATCCGGAAACGCAGGTCGTGCTGCCGACCACGGTGGGCGACCTCGGGGCATGGGCCTTCGCCGTCGCGAACGGGACGCTGGCCGAAACGCCGCAACCGGCTCAGGAAGGCGCGGCGGTTGGGGTCGCGATGGCATCAGGCGGATACCCGGGCGCCTATAGCACCGGCGTGCCGATCACCGGGGTTGAGGCAGCAGAGAGCGATCCAAACGTGCTGGTTTTCCATGCGGGAACGAAGCGCACGCCGGCCGGGGATCTGGTGACGGCAGGTGGGCGCGTGCTGACGGTCGTCGGCCGGGGCGCCACGCTGCAGGAAGCGCGGGACCGGGCCTACGCGGCGGTGGCGAAGATCGACTTCAAGGGGAAGATGATTCGGACCGATATTGCCGCGCGCGAACTGGGAGGAGCGGGATGAAGGCCGAGGGTGTCGTCGTCGATATCGGGTGTGGAAACTCGCCCCGCATGGCGCTCGTTCGCGACCTCAATATTGCCTTTGCCACGGGTGACCACGAAACCAATCTCGGCTGGCTCGACGACGATGTGGCCTGGAATCTCGTCGGCATGACGCGCCTGGGCGGGAAGGCAGCGGTTGGCCCGTGGCTGACGGAGAAGGCGTCTGACCTGCCGACATCGATGGAGATCGAAACGATCCTTTCGCACGGCAAGCTGGCCTCGGCGAGTGGCACGCTGGCCTGGGGAGACGAGACCTGGGCGATGTCAGGCGTCTACGTGATTCGCAGCGCCGCCTGGATCGCCCAGATCGACACCTTCCTGATCAGGCTCGGGTAGCAGGGAGCGCCGGGTGACTACCTGCACGCGTGTGCAGCGCCGTCGATGCGACGGTGGTTCGTGCTTGCCGGTAGTATGACCAGCGTAGACC
>JAEZJB010000030.1 GCA_023415845.1 Chloroflexota bacterium
TCCAGCGCCTCGCAGACCAGATCTCGTCGTACTTCGTGCCTGCAGTTCTTGCTCTGGCGATACTCACCTTCGGAATCTGGATACTTTGGGGACCAGATCCGCGACTCTCCTACGCCATCACCGCGACAGTCGCGGTGCTCATCATCGCCTGCCCCTGTGCGCTCGGCCTGGCGGCACCAACCGCGATCATGGTTGGCACCGGTAAGGCCGCCGAGTTGGGCATCCTGATCGGGAACGGATCCGCCCTTGAGGTCGCCCGCAAGGTCAATACGGTCGTCCTGGACAAGACCGGCACCATCACTCGTGGCAAGCCATCCGTTGTTGCCGTCGTGCCCTCCTCCCCGTTTGACGATGACACGGTGCTTTCACTCGCCGCGGGCGCCGAGCGTGGATCGGAGCATCCACTTGGCCAGGCGGTCGTCCGTGCCGCCGAAGGACGCAATCTCGCCATTCCGGATCCTCGGGACTTCCGCTCGATCACGGGCCATGGTCTTTCCGCTACGGTCGACGGTCACGAGGTGGCGATCGGGAATCTCGCGCTGCTCGCCTCTCTTGGCCTCGTGCCAGGCACCCTGGCTGAGGACGCTGATCGAGCGGCACGCAGTGGCGCAACCCCTGTCTATGTGGTGATCGATGGGTCGGTCGCTGGCATGATCGCCATTGCCGACACAATGAAGCCCGAATCCGCCGAAGCAGTCGCGCAGTTGAAGGCGCTCGGTCTGGATGTCTGGATGTTGACCGGTGATAACGCGGCGACTGCGGCGGCCATCGCAGCCGAGACCGGCATCGATCACGTCCTTGCTGATGTCCTGCCCGATCAGAAGGCGGCCAAGATTGTCTCTCTGCAAGGCGAAGGTCGCCTGGTTGCGATGGTGGGCGATGGCATCAATGATGCCCCCGCATTGGCTCAGGCCGACCTTGGCATTGCCATTGGCACGGGAACCGATGTCGCTATGGCAGCGTCGGACATTACCTTGGTCGGTCAGGATCTTCGATCGATCGTGACGGCAATCGAGCTCTCTCGCCGCACCGTGAACACGATCAAGCAGGGGCTCTTCTGGGCATTCGCCTACAATGTCGCGCTGATCCCGGTCGCGATGGGAATCCTCTACCCGGCCTTCGGTATCCTGCTGAACCCGATTCTGGCTGCAGCGGCAATGGCCATGAGCAGCGTCAGCGTCGTATCGAATGCGCTTCGTCTGCGTGGTTTCAGGCGTCCGGCGAGCGTGGAAGCAATCGCCCATCCTCCCGTCAGTGAGCGTATTCGCGAGTGGGGATTCCTCGTCGGTATTGGCCTGGTGGCGCTGGCCGTTGGTGCCGGAGCCATCTGGCTGGGAGACCGCGCCGGCATGGGCATTGATGGTCACGGGCACGACCTGGTTCTGGTTGAAGTCGCTGGAGAGGCTGACCAATCACCCCCCGTGACACCTGAACCGCATGGCGGTCACGGTGATTGATCGCGACCTTGGGCCGGCCAGCTGTGAAGGTCTTCACGATGAGGACATCTTGAAATCGTTTAGGTAGAATCATGGGACGTCTCACAACCAGCGAATGGAGATCGACCAACGGGGGTCGCTCCTGAGGCTTCAGCACAAGGATGGTACCCATGGCTGCTTCAACGCTCGAACATGTCACATTCATCGTCCCGGGTGTCACTTGCGGACACTGTGTCGCAAAAATTTATGACGCCATGCAGCGGGTCGAGGGCATCGTTACGGCTCAGGCGAATGCCGAAACGCACTTTGTTGACATCGATTTCGATCCCCAGGTGATCGAGCCGAGCGAAATCGCCGATCTGCTAGCCGACGCTGGCTACCCGGTCAGTGTCTGATCCTTACCTGACGGGTGATCAGGCGCCAGTGCTCTCATGCGGAGCACTGGCGCCTTTGTCGTTTGGCAAGGTTCGCACCGTTCCGAACATCGTAGCCGGCTTGTTTTCGCGCTGATTTCCGTTGTGCACCACTGTCGATTGGTCTCCACGTCTGCCATCGCTGGTCCTCTTGGCATTCCGCCTGCTCTCTGCGGCGCGTATGATTCCTGTCAGAAAGTCGAACCAGCAGGAGGCGATACAGGTGCCGCTCGAACCAGGCCCAACCGTGATCGATCCGGAAGCACAGCAATCCCAGGCGAAGCAGGCGCTGGTGGACGAAATTCTTCGCGACCGCCAGCTCATCGTGGCCTCGAATCGGGGGCCAGTCTCATTCACGCGTCACCCCGATGGCCGTTTCTCCGCCCGCCAGGGTCAGGGTGGGCTCGTGACGGCGGTGAGTGCGGTACTTCAGGGCCAGGAAGCGATCTGGATTGCGGCCGCTATGGGGCAGGGCGACCGTGAGCGAGCCGAACGGGCCGAAACTGCCGGTGAGAAGCTGATTACCCCCGACGGTATGGACTCGCAGTTCAAGGTTCGGTTTGTCGTGCCGACGCCCGAGTCCTATCACAAGTACTACAACATCATCAGCAATCCCCTGCTGTGGTTCTTGCAGCACTATCTCTGGGACACGCCCCGCTCACCGGATATCACCCACGAAACCTGGGACGCGTGGCGTCAGGGGTACGTGCTCGTCAACCAGATGTTCGCCGATGAAATTCTCGTGGCCTGCGAGCAATTCGAGCGTGAGCCCGTCATCATGCTCCAGGATTACCAGCTGTATCTCTGTGGCTCCATGATTCGGGAAAAGCGACCGAACGCCATCATCCAGCATTTCATCCATATTCCCTGGCCAGATCCGGATTACTGGCGACTCCTGCCTCGGGAGATGCGTCGTTCCATCTGTGAGGGCCTCCTCGGATGCGACATCGTCGGGTTCCAGATTCCCGACCACGCTCGTTCGTTCATGTACACATGCGAGGCCTATGTTCCTGGCGTAACAATCGATTACGGCAACAAGTGCATTGGCTGGAACGGTCGCACCATCCAGATACGTTCCTACCCGATTTCGATCGATGCTGAGGCAGTCCGCACCACCGCCTATAGTCAGGAAGCTCGCGCCTACGAACGCTACCTGCCAACGCACTGGAACGAGTTCACCATTCTGCGGATTGATCGGGCCGAGCCCAGCAAAAACATCATTCGCGGGTTCAATGCCTTCGATCGATTCCTCGAAGCCCACCCCGAGTTCCAGAATCGGGTCAACTTCATTGCCGTCACCCAACCCTCGCGGATGGACGTTGCCGAGTACCGCGAGTATCTCGATGACATGAGCGCGAAGGTCGGGCGCATCAACGCCAAGTACGCCAATGTGGAAACCGGCTGGCAACCGATTCAGATCATCATGGGAGAGAGCTATCCCCGCGTGCTGGCTGCCATGAAGTGGTACGACGTGCTGCTGGTCAATTCGATCATCGACGGAATGAATCTGGTCGCCAAGGAAGGCGCCCTCATCAACGAGCGGTCTGGCGTGATCATTCTGTCAGAGGGCGCCGGAGCAGCGATGCAACTCGGTGACGACGCCCTGATCGTCTCGCCTGCCGACATTGAGGGCACCGCTGAGGCGATCTACCAGGCACTCACGATGCCGATCCAGGAACGGCAGCGCCGGGCCCAGCGACTTCGCCGACAGGTCGAGCGCGATGACGTTTCCGTCTGGTTCCGTGATCAGCTGGCCGATATTGCCGAGGAAATGCAGGATCATACTGCTCAGCTAGAAAATGACTCCTCGGGTGCCATTGTCGCCTGATCCGCGCTTGGCCCGACCGCTATCGCCAGATCGAGGCAAACGACTGGCGTTGCGGTTGGGGTTTCACCGACATCTCGCTGAGCATGGTGAGATCGAGATCGGTGCCCAGTCCGCTTCTCTCCGGCAGGACGAAGCAGCCATCCTCGAATACAACTGGGTCAGTACTGAGCCGGTCTCGCAACGGTCGCTCTTCTTCCATTTGTTCGAGCACGAGGAAGTTCGGAATCGCCGCCGCGAGATGCATTGACGCCAGTGTGCAGATCGGCCCTCCGGGATTGTGAGGTGCAATCGGAACCGTCCACATGTCAGCCAGGGTGGCAATGCGCTTGAGTTCGGTCAGGCCACCGCCGTGCATGACATCCGGCTGCGCAATCTGGCACCCTCCTCCTGCCAGCAATTCCCGGAATTCCCATCGCGAAAGCAATCGCTCGCCAGTCGCGATCGGGACAGGCAGGCGCTGTGCCAGGTGCACGAGGGCCGTCGGATTCTCGAAAGGGATAGGCTCCTCGAACCAACCGGGCTTGTACGGAGCGAAGGCCTCGGCAGCGAGCATCGCGGTCCGTGGAGAAAGACGCTCCCCGCATTCGACATAGATTGCAATATCGGGCCCTACTGCTTCGCGCGCCGCAGCCATGAAGTCGGTCTTGCGGTCAATCTCTCGGCTTTCATTCTCAGCCAGAGCCGTGGGATCGAATGCGGTCCATTTGAACCCTTTGAATCCCCGCCGCACAGCCTCGCGTGCGCCCTCGGCTGCCTCCTCCGGAGTCGTCGCGTTCGCCAGCCAGTGACTTGCGTACACCGGCAGCCGATCTCGGTATGGGCCACCGAGGAGACGTGCCACGGGCACCCCGAGGCGCTTTCCTTCCAGGTCCCAAAGTGCCATATCCAATGCGCCGAGCGCCGTCATTGAGACGTGTCCACCACGCCATCGCCAGGCGTTGTAGAGAGCGTGCCAATGCCGTTCCACTCCCCTCGGGTCCTGACCCAGAAGTGACGTGCCGAGATCGTGGATCGCTGCTTCCACGGCGGGAATGCATCCGTGAAGTGAACCCTCACCCCATCCGTGCAAACCCTCATCCGTCTCGATCCGGACGAACAACCAGTTGCACCAGTCGATCCAGCCACCGAATGTCTGGATACGCGTGACCTTCATCTTCGTCCCCTTTTCTAAGTGAATGAGTCAGCGGCAAGGGTCATCCAAGAAGGCCCGCTATGGCAATGGCGCAATCGCCAAGGGCTCCACGTGTTGACCGTTGTCGTCTCGTCCGGTTCATGATCACATCATCTTGAGGTCATTGGTGACGTCACTTTGCATCCCTACCCGCACTCGTGGCGTGTTCAAAGTCGAAAGATTAGAGGAACTGTCCAATTCGCCACCGCAATAAATGCATGTGCAAAAGGTTCGTGAATTCGATCACAACGTTGACACCGTTTTGTGCTGCTGTAGACAATGCCGACACATCAGGAACGTATGAAGGAGTTGTTCGCGCTGGCCGAGGCGTATCCCTCGCGGTCGTTGCGAGGTTCCGGCAATGGCGACTCCAGGCGGATACCGCCTGGCGGTAGCCGGGTCATTTCCAGACATGCAGGCGTACGTGTGCAAGGAGTGTTCGATAATGTCGTTCGATGCAGCCGCGAAAATCCTCAACACGCCAGTTAGCCGCCGGAAAGCCGTCGCCGTGGGAGCAACAATCATTGGCTCTCTCGCCGTCACCACGCGAGTCGGTTTCGCCCAGGATGCCTCGGAAAAGACTGGCGTGGATCCGTCTGTCTGGACGCCCGAATATATCAATGAGATTGCTGGCACGCTCGAGGTCGACACTGCCGCCGAGGTCGCGGAAATCACGCCTCTCGACTACGCCGGTGAGACGTCATACTGGTGGGTCGGCCCAACGGAAGCGACGCCCCCGCT
>JAEZJB010000062.1 GCA_023415845.1 Chloroflexota bacterium
GATGTTATGTATATTCCACTACTCTCTCCGGGAAATGCGTCAGTCAGCGATTGTTCACGCTGAGGGGTGATCACCTCCCCCTTGAACGCAGGTGCCCGTCTGGATTGACAGGCGCCTGCGTTCGACCGGCGGGCCCAGGCCTCGGGGGTGGCTGGCTACACGGCTTCGGGCATTGGCGCATCGAGGAATGGCAGGACCAGCACCGGAATCAGGTCGGCGCGTGCGTAGCCAAAGAAATGCGTGGTGCCTGGTGTGATCGCCAGTTGCGACGCAGGGACGCCCGCGAAGTCGCCGTTGACATCTCCCCCGCGCAACTGGAGGAAGCGGATGGCGTGGTCGAGGCGCACCATGTCCGCGTCGCCAACGGTGATCAGCGTTGGCGCGGCGATATTGCGGATCTGCTCTTCAGACCAGCCCGGGAATCCGGCGTCGGAAGAGGTCAGCTTGTCGAGGAGGTCCTGCAGCTTTTCGGGGTGCGGTGACTTGGCCCGATAGTCCGCCTCCATGGGCGTGCCAGCGATCATGTCGACCGTCATGCCGCCCTCCATTGCCGCTGCATTTTCGACCCGGTCACCATCGTGCGAAAACGACACCGACGAGGCGACGAGCTTGCGGACGAGGTCCGGGCGGGTGATCGCCAGCTCGATGGCGACGGCTCCACCGATGCTGAAGCCAAGGAAGTCGGCCTGCGAAATGCCAAGATGATCGAGGAGGCCAACCACATCGGACGCAAAGGCGGCGGCACCAAACGGACGGTCGATATCGTTGGTGCGACCGTGGCCCTGGAAATCACAGGCGATCACCTGGCGATGCTCGCTGAAGGCCGACAGGAGGTGGGCAAACTGCAGGTCGATGTTGAACAGGCCACCATGGAGCACCACCAGTGGCGTGCCACCCTCACCGTGGATTTCGTAATACATCTGGAGGCCGTTGACCGGTGCGTACCCGGTGGTAATCGGAGTGGAAACCGGAGCCGTGGACGCGGACTGAGTGACCAAACTACTTGCCTTTCAGATTGTCGTCAACGCGGCTGAACATCATGTGACATTCGCCCGTACCAAATGGCGAATCTATCGCCAGAACAGATGATGGGTGGCACCGCTCGACGTGGTGATCGACTCGTGCTGATAGCGATCGAGCAGGTCTGCGGGTGACTTCCACAGCCGCTCCCCTCGCCCCAGATCGATGGGTGCCACCACCACATGCAGGGCGTCGACGAGGCCTGCATCGAGGAATTCACGGACGGTCGCGACGCCGCCACCTAGCCGGACGTCCTTGCCGTTGGCCGCCTCCCTGGCCGCGGCCAACGCCTCCTCTGGCGTGGCATCCAGAAAGTGGAACGTGGTATCGGCGAGGGTGAAGGACGGTCGCGGGTGGTGAGTCAGGACAAAGACCGGGGTGTGAAAGGGCGGCACATTGCCCCACCACCCTTTCCAGTCCTCGTCCTGCCATGGCCCGCGCTGGGGACCGAATTTGTTGCGGCCCATGATTTCGGCGCCGATGTTGTTGGTGAAATCGCGAGCGAACATGTCGTCGAGGCCGCGACTGCCTGTCGCCTCCGGATTCCCGGTATTGCGGGCAAAGGTGGCGGTCGGGAAGAACCAGGACATCAGGTCCACCGGGCTGACATGCCCAAAGGGACGCTCCAGGGTCTGCCCTTCACCGGCACCGTAGCCATCCTGTGACACCGTAAAGTTCTGCACTTTCAAGAGTTGCCGCATGCGTGGATTAACCTCGATCGTGATACAGATTCGTGGTGCGGTCTGAGATACCAGCAACCGCCCGGACCAATGCCAGGTCACGTCGCCATTCGTGCGGGCCGGAACCGCATGGCGACAGCTCCCGACCGGAACTCCTGGCGGTCGACCAGGTCGAGCTGGATGCTTTCGCGCAAGCCAGCGAGCAAAGTGGGACCGTGCCCAGCGAGGACTGGCTGGACGACGAATACGTACTCGTCGATCAGACCCAGGTCGGCCAACGCCCGTGGGAGCGTGACGCCACCCACAAAGAGACCCTGGCCCGGTTCCTGCTTGAGCTGCTGGACCGCCGCTCCCAGGTCTCCCTGGAGCATTTCGGCGTTCCAATCGACCGTCTCCAGAGTGCCCGACACGACGAATTTCGGCGTTTGGTCGATGGTTTCGGCGAACCGAACGTCGTGCTCGCCCATCCAGTCGGGCCACACGCCGGACGGAGGCCGCCGCCAGGCCGACTCCATCATTCCGTACGTCACCCGGCCAAAGAGCAGTGCATCGGCGCGGGCCATTTCTGCCGTCCAGAACGCCATTGACTCCTCGTCGGGAGGGAGCCCTGCTTCGTGATGGCAGCAGCCGTCGATGGTGACGTTGATTGCGTAGCGAAGTGGTCTCAATTCCGTGATCTCCCTAGCAGGGCGCGGACCGCGTCCTCGACACCCTCCGCTGCCGACGCCATTGCTCGAACCCGATTCAGGATCGAGTCGATTCCGGCGCGAACTTGAGACCGTGCTCGGCGTGGGCGGTCTTGAGGATGCGGATGCCTTTTGGTCCCATACCGTGCAGGCCAGCGATTTCCCGCTCGGTGTGGTCGACTAGGTCGTTGAGCGAATAGACGGCGGCGCCTTCGAGTGCGCGACGGGCCGGGGCACCGATATTCGGCAGCGGAACCTTGTTCGAGTCGCTCATCGCGCGCCGCCGGAGATCGCACCCAGGATGATGAACGGCTCCTTGCCGGCGACGACAGCGGCGGGCACTTCGGTATCGGCCGGCACGTGGGAGAGATCCTCCTCGCAGGCGAAATACCGCACCATGGGCCGGCGCTTGCCGGTGTTGCGGTCGCGGATGCCACCCTTGAGGGCCGGGTAGGTCGCTTCCAGGACATCCACGATGCGTTCGGGCGTCACCGGGTCGGCCACCTCTACCTCGACAATCTTTCCGGTGCCCGCCAGGTTCCGCAGGTGCACCGGCAACTGGACTCGGATCATGGCAGGGTCTGGACCTCCACCGAGAGCACCGCCGGCAGATCGCGGACGATTGGTGCCCAGGTATCGCCAGCATCGGGCGAGCAGTAGACCTGGCCGCCGGTGGTGCCGAAATAGATGCCACAGTCATCGAGCCGATCGACCGACATGGCGTCGCGCAGGATGTTGACGTAGCAGTTCTCCTGCGGAAGACCGTTCGTCAGCGCTTCCCAGTCGTTGCCGCCGGTGCGGCTACGGTAGACGCGGAGCTTGCCTTCGGGCGGGAAGTGCTCGGAATCGCTCTTGATCGGGACCACATAGATGGTTTCCGGCTCGTGAGAATGGACGCTGATCGGGAACCCGAAGTCGGACGGCAGGTTGTCGCTCACCTCGGTCCAGAGCTCGCCAGCATTGTCGGTACGCATGACATCCCAGTGCTTCTGCATATACAGGGTGTCAGGGCGGGACGGATGCATGGCCATGTTGTGGACGCAATGTCCGACCTCGGCGTCTTCGTCGGGAATGTATTCCGACCTGAGCCCCTTGTTGATCGGGATCCAGGTCTCGCCGCCGTCATCGGAGCGGAAGGCACCGGCGGCGGAGATGGCGACGAAGATCCGGTTCTCGTCGGCGGGATCGAGGATGATGGTGTGCAGGCAGAGCCCGCCCGCGCCCGGTTGCCAGGTGTTACCGGTGGTGTGGGTGCGGAGACCGGAGAGCTCGGTCCAGGTTTCACCGGCATCGGTGGACTTGAAGAGCGCGGCATCCTCCACGCCGGCGTAGACGACATCACGGTCGGTGGGAGACGGCTCGATGTGCCAGACGCGCTTGAACTCCCACGGATGGGGCGTGCCGTCGTACCACTGGTGGGTGCCGGTCTCGCCCTCATAGGCAAAATCGTTGGAGATCGTCTGCCAGGTCTTGCCACCGTCGTCGGAGCGATGCATCACCTGGCCGAACCACTCGGAAGCCTGCGAGGCATAGATGCGGTTCGGGTCGACCGGTGAGCCTTTGAGGTGATACATCTCGAGCCCGCCGAAGAGCGGCCCCGCGATGTCCCAGTCCTGGCGCTCGGTGTCGGATTCCATGATGAAGGCACCCTTGCGAGTGCCGACGAGTACGCGAACTCCGGACATGTACGTACCTCCTGAAGGTATCCGTGCGATGGAGCACGGTTCGAATCTCGACACGCGGTAACCGACGGTGATCTGATGCAGTCATCGTACTGTACGTACACCAACTCTACTTCTTCCAGATTGCGCCCTTTTGCCCCTGGGTCACAGGGCCAGTCGAGCAGGCCAGGTGGTGACTGACGGGATGCGGCGGAATCGCAGTGCATAAACTCAAAAACTCGAAAACTCGCGGATCGGCATGAATTCGCTGATTTCATGGGGTTTCGCCAGGCGAGTTCGTGCGGCGTTTTGACGAGGCGGGGTTGATTCGCGCGCGGACCAGCCGCTCGTGGCGTGAGGACTGGTGCTTAACGTACGCATCGAACCGGTCAAATCCCGCCACCTGGGACGAAATTGGGATGAACTCCTGAACAACCGGCTGATGCTGCCGGCCTCAGTAGCATCCCCGGCACCCCGGGAAGCCATGAGGAGGAAGGCTGAATCGGGTTCAATCCGTCGGCGCTGCCCACTTCCGCAAGCAGCGTCCGGGTGGGAGAATCGACCGCATTCGATTGGTCAGACTCCGGGAAAGGCAGTTCCGTGCGGATTCAGCAGGTCATTTTCCAGCAGCCACGGGAGGCGACACTCGAGGCTCGTGAC
>JAEZJB010000106.1 GCA_023415845.1 Chloroflexota bacterium
GGCGGGGCGTGTCCTGGGCAAATGGGGGCGTGGTGGGGCGAGGGGGTGGCCTGAGCTCGCCTATCCACGCGTTGCCTGGAGGCGGACCTTGGTGGCATTGCCGCAGCGGCCGCTGCACTGCCTGGTCCGTCCAGCGCGCCCGCATCATCCTCTTCGCCGAGGCGAGCGCCGAGGGTCCGGCCCAAACGCACGCCCAGATCGCCGAGTTCCTGGGCGTCAGCACACGCACCGTCGCCCGCGTCCGTGCCGCCTGGGACGAGCAGGGACTGGGCGGGCTCTCCCGCGCGCCAGGTTCGTCCCAGGCGCGCCCCACCTTCTCTGCGGCAGAACTCCTCGAACTCGCTGCCGTCGCCTGCACCGATCCACCCTTGGCTTCGCACGCTGGTCCTTGCGGATGCTGACGGCGCGGTTGATCGAGCTGGAAATCGTGCTCACCACCTGTCCGGAAACCGTGCGCAAGGCGCTCAAAAAAGCGATCTTCATCCCGGAGAACTGAACGGTTTGTGATCCCGCCACGCCGCAGTGCTCCCTTCGTGGCGGTGTGGGTGGCAGCGCGGAACGCAGTCGGAGCATCGGGGCGTTGGCGGTTCACGGTGGATACGGCGCGGACCCGGCTGGCGAGCCTGTTCCCGATCCCCACATGTGATACATCATCGTAGACACA
This sequence comes from Chloroflexota bacterium, assembly GCA_023415845.1. Lineage (GTDB taxonomy): Bacteria > Chloroflexota > Chloroflexia > Thermomicrobiales > UBA6265 > JACCYX01. The sequence goes on from JAEZJB010000106.1 coordinate 665, forward strand.
CCACTGAGTGCAGACCCGACCGGCTTCCGGTCTCCCTCTCCTGTGGGGCGTGACACGCAAACGCTGCTCAAGCGAGACAGGGCACGTTCTTCGGCGCCAGACCGTCCAAAAATGGCCGAGGCCTTGTGATGTGGTCAGACAAGTATTGACGTCGAGACGTCAATTGCGTACAGTCGGCTCAGGATCTACTCCAACAAAACCTTTTGCGACCGTAACCATTTCGGGTCCACTTTTCCCAGCACGCTGCGTCGCGTGACGCCGGGTCCCTGGTCAATGTGAGTCTCGTGTTCCTGGTGTGATGAGCACTTCTTCTCTGGCAGCGAGAAGGAGGCGTACCAGGCACGGCTTCGTTGTTGGCGACGAATGTCGCCGCAAGGTGTACGGAGCTGACGGCTGTGGATCAGGATTGTGTGGTGGGGGCGCCGCCGGGCAAGTGTTCGCGACGATCATTGCTGGGTGCCGGGACGTTCATGGGGGCCGCCATGCTCGGGGTGGCGAGCCTTCCCGCCAGGGCGGCAGCGCCGGCCACCACCGTGTTTCGGGGGCCTACCAGCCAGCCAATCGTGGCGCTGACGTTCGATGGTGGGTCCGATCGCGGTCACAGTGTCCACATTCTGGACACACTTGCCTCGAACACCATCAAGGCGACGTTTCCCGTGACGGGTCAGTTTGCCAACGCCAACCCGGATGTCATCCGCCGGATCGTGGCCGAGGGGCACCAACTGGTGAACCACTCGTATTCCCATCCTTCGTTCACCGGCGCGAGTGCTTCCGCGGCAGTGTTGACTACTGCGGCGAGACGGCAACAACTCGAGGACTGCGAGGCGGCGCTGGTCAATGCGGGGGGTGTTGGCGGGAAGCCATATTTCCGACCGCCCTATGGTGACTACAACGCTGGAGTGCTGCAAACGCTGGGGGACGCCGGGTTTTCCACCTGCCTGCTGTGGTCACTGGATGTGTATGGATGGAACGGGCTCACACGAAGCCAGGTGATATCGAGAGTGCTGGCAAACCACGGCAATGGATATATCTACCTCATGCACGTGGGGTCCGATTCGCAGGAAGGTCCCGCGCTGCAGAGCATCATCGACGGGTTGCGGAACTTTGGATATGGATTCGCGACCTGTGCGGACCTGCTCGGTGGTGCGGTGGAACCGCCTGCCCCGCTGTTCCAGACTGGAGACACCGTGCGTGTCACCTCGGGACTGTACCTGAGGACCGAGCCGAACCTGACCGGGCGGGTGATGGTGACGATGCCCACCGGAACGATGGGGACAGTGGTGGGTGGTCCGAGCCCGGCCGATGGCTACACCTGGTATCAGTTGGCAACCAGTTTCGGGACCGGGTGGGCAGCTACCATCAGTCTCGCGAAAGCCAGCGGCACACCAACCCCCACCGTGCCGGCGACACCCAAGTTCGTCGTTGGGAATCACGTCCGGGTCACCAGCGGTCTTTACCTGCGGACCGGGCCTGGCACTGGGACCGGGGTGATCGTGACGATGCCAACCGGCACGCTCGGCACCGTCAAAGCCGGTCCCAGTCCGCTCAACGGGTACACCTGGTACCAGATCGACTGCCAGTATGGAGTTGGTTGGGCCGCGGCGGAATACCTCGTTCTCTCCGATACGGGGCCGGTGACGCCATCCCCTACCCCACCGACGACGCCAACCCCTCCAACCACGCCGACTCCACCAAGCCAGTCGGGCTTTGGTGCTGGAGAACGACTGCGCGTGACCGCCGGGCTCTACTTGCGCTCCGGCCCCGGGACAGGGACGAAGGTGATTGTGACGATGCCGACCGGTACGATTGTGAAGGTGAAGGCTGGTCCAAGCCCGATGAATGGATATGCGTGGTACGAACTGGAGACAGCCTATGGACCAGGATGGGCGGCAGGAGAGTATCTCGCCAGAACCACGTCGACGCCCACACCCACCACTCCGACTCCTGGAGGTGGTTGGACGGCTGGCACGCGTGTGCGCACAACCGCCAACCTGCGGCTGCGGGCCACACCATCCGCCAGTGGCACGATTCGGGCGACCATGGCGACCGGTACGGTGTGCAGCGTCGTCTCGGGACCCCAGAGCGCACAAGGCTACCGGTGGTACCAGGTGCAATCGTCGTATGGCACAGGGTGGGCCGCCGCCGAATACCTGATCAAGGTTTGAGGCGACGGCCCACTGCGGAGGTCAGGAGGGTGACACGGGTTCGGCGAGGCTGAGGATCCAGGTTCGCGCCCGGTGGGCCTCGGCGAAGGGCATCCGGTCCATGGCAAAGATGTCGCTTGCGAGCCGGGCGAAGTGCTCAGGATCTTCCACCGGAACGCTGATCTTGCCGGTCGAGGATACCTGCAGGTATTCGGACTCCGTCAGGCGATGCACCGTGTCGTCGTCGCAGCGCATGATGCGCAATTCGCCAGTCACCCAACTGGCGTTTGGGGTGTGGTGGTGCTGGTAGGGACCGTTGCGGTCTGCTGCGGTGGATGGCCGCAGGTCGTACCGGCAATACGGCTGCCAGGTTTCATCAATCCAGCGGTCCTGAACCCATTCGTGCGGGGTGTCCCCCGCGCGAAAACGGTAGGCGAGCCCGGCGGCTTCGTATCTCGCCTCCTTTCCCAGCGGGATGGGCTCGAAGATCGGCGCGCCACAGCCCATATCCACCAGGTATTGCTGGCCATCGAGATGGACGACAACGGCCAGGTGCCCGCCCGGGATGCTGATCTGGGCGAGGGCAAGGGAGGTGTCATAGCCGAGGCCGCGCAGCAGGCGCTCGAACATGGTGGCGAGCTCGTAGCAAACGCCACCACCCCGTCCCTCCTCCCACATCCGAAGCGTCTCGTCCGGATCCATCGGTGGTACGGGAGCATCCGGGCAGGATGCTCTCCGCAGAATCGATGTGATGTTCTCGAACACGATCTGCTGATGGTGAGCGCGGATCATGCGAGACAGGGCGGCGACGGAGGGCGGCTCGGGAGGCGTACCAAGCAGCGCAAGATAGCGTTCGACCCACGCCGGAGACGGGTTAGGCTCATTCGGTGCGGGGCTGGTCGTGGGCGTTGCAGACATGAACAATCCTGAAGCTAGATTGCGATCCGACGTGATCGATCGTGGCGGGATTGTAGCCAGTTTGCAGGGATTGTGGTGGTGCCTGGGTGAGAGGGTTTCCTGTGGAGCATGGGAGTCAGGACCGTGTGGCTGGCGCCAAGCCGCCTATCCCGGCGCGGATTGGCTTCCGGCCCGTCGTGCCAGTACGATCAGCAGCCCCAATGCGACCGTCGACAGTGCCGTGGCCAGGATCAGGGCCATATCCGCGCCAGCCCGAGTCAGGATCGCTCCGAACACTGGCGGCGCGGTCGCAAACGCCAGATTCAGCGGGAGTGCCAGTCGTGCCGATGCCCGGGCGTAGGCCGCCCGCGGAAAGACTGCCAGCGGAATCGTGCTGCGAGCGATGGCCATCGCTCCACCAGCCAGTCCATAGAGCGCCACGAAGATGAGGATCACCACCGTGCCACGCCCGATGAACAGCAGCAGATAGGAGACTGGTAGCACCGTAGCGGCGACGAGCCCGGTCGTCAGTCCCGTCCATCGTCGCCCGCCCAGCATGTCAATGAGCCGGGCTGCGATCGTGATCAGCCCCAGGGACGAGGCGATTGCCACTGCTTCGGTCTGGCCCAACCCGCGATCCTTGAAGAGTGGAATCAGCGTCAGCGAGAAACCCCACGTGATGAATCCGTTGGCGGCAATTGCTCCCGCCATCAACCAGAACATCGACCAGTCGATGGGGATGACGTCGGCCGGGGTGGACGGGTCGAGGCCGTTTACTGCTGGAGTGACAGGGGAGATGGCCCAGCGGATCAGTGGCAGGCAGATGACAATGAAGCTGCCTGCAAGGATGGCCACAGATGCCCGCCATCCCAGAGCAGCGGACAAGGCATTGGTCAGCGGCCAGAAGATGGTCGTGGCGAGACCGCTGAACAGCGCCAGCAGGCCGATTGATTGTCGTGCATCATCCCCGGCAATCTCCGCCACCGCGATCTGGGCCGCTGTCGTCAGCATCCCTGCCCCCGCCACTCCAATCACCACCCACGGCAGGAGGTAGCTCATGCGCCCCTGGGCGCCCGCCAGGAGGAGCAATCCGACTGCTGCCAGCAGGCTTCCCAGTGTCATTATGGTCCGGGCACCGTGCCGCTCGAACATGGGAGCCAGGAACCAGGAGACGGCAGCCAGCATCACCAGCATTACCGTCGGCCCGAGCAGGGCAACCGTCAGGCTGAAGCCGAGGTCGGCGGCGATTTCGGCGCCGAGAACCCCCGGCAGATTGAACGTTGCTCCCCAGCCGATGATCTGGGTAACTCCGATCGCCGCGATCCGTGGGAGTAACCTGATCGAAACGCCATACATCGCTACCGCGCACCTGTCTGCTGGATTCACGTCGCTGTGCAAGTGGCTCTTGCGAGGAAGGTGCCGCCAGTGAAACGTCTGACTGTTCACCCGATTACCGCGGTGTGGAAATCTCCTGTCGGCTGGTGTGCTGGTAGGTGACAGCGCGAACTACCTCATGTCTCCGGGCCTTGAAGCAGGTATGTCACTCCAGATCGACGCCCCTGATTCAACGCCCGGAGGCGAGCGAGAAGAGAGGGCTTGCGCTCGCCCTGAATTGATAGATCGCTCAGTTTGTTTGCTTGGCGGCGTGCCGCGCGTCGTCAGTCAGCCGCCCGATCCTGTGACTGCCACTGCATGGTGTAGAGGTTGTAGTACATGCCGCCCCGGTCCATCAGTTCATCATGGGTGCCGACCTCGACGATGCGGCCAAGGTGCATGACCACGACCTTGTCGGCCTCGCGAATCGTTGAGAGCCGGTGAGCGATCACGAACGAGGTGCGGCCATCGAGGAGCCGCTTGAGGGCGGCCTGAATCAGCTTTTCGGTTTGGGTGTCGATCGAGCTGGTGGCTTCATCAAGGATGAGGATGCGGGGATCGGCGAGCAGGGCTCGGGCGAACGACACCAGCTGCCGCTGGCCGACCGACAAACTCGCACCACGCTCTTCGACGGGCGAGGCGTAGCCGTCTGGCATCCGCATGATGAAGTCGTGGGCCCCGACGTCCTTTGCAGCCTGCTCGATCTCCTTCAACGTCGCATCGGGCCGGGCATAGGCGATGTTGTCACGCACCGACGACCCAAACAGGAAGGTGTCCTGGAGGACGATACCGAGTTGGGAGCGGAGCGACTGCTGCGTGACATCGCGGATATCGTGCCCATCGATGGTGATGCGGCCCGACCAGACATCGACAAAGCGCATCAGCAGATTGACCATCGACGACTTACCGGCGCCGGTTTCGCCGACGAAAGCCACGGTCTGGCCCGGTTCGACAATCAGGTTGATGTCGTGGAGGATTTCGGTCTCCCCGTAGCCAAAGAAGACATCGTCGTATTCAACCCGGCCGATGACTGGTGGAAGTGGATAGGCATTCGGGGCGTCCTGGACCTCGGGCTCGACATCGAGCACCTCAAAGATGCGCTCGCCGGCCGCCATTGCGCTCTGCATGGTGCTGTATTGCTGGGAGAGGTCGCGGATCGGGGAGAAGAAGCGGTCGATCATGGCGATGAACAGGACCAGCGCCCCGATCGACATCGATTCATTGAAGACGAGCCGACCGCCGAAGTAGGCGACGAGAGCGACCGAGATCGACGAGAGCAGCGACACGATGGGGAACAACATCGATGAGTATTTGGCGGCATCGACCGCCGCATCGAGATTGTCGCCATTGATCTTGCGGAACCAGCGCATGTTCTCAGGTTCGCGGGTGTAGGCCTGGACTACGCGCATGCCGTCGATGCTCTCGGCGAGGTTTGCGTTGACGATCGACATGGTCCGGCGGGTTGTGCGGTAGGCCTGCTTGGCGCGTCGCTGCCAGAAGCGCATGATGACAACCATGACCGGCATGACGGTGAAGGCGATCAGGGCCATTTTCCAGTTGGCGATCAGCATGATCACGACAATACCGACCAGGACCAGCACGTTGGAGATGATGCCGAGCACGGTATCGGTGAACATCGACTGGATGACGGCGACATCGTTCTGAATGCGCGTCATCACCGCGCCGACACCACGCCGGTCGATATACCCGATGGAGAGGTTTTGCAGGTGGCGGAACATCTGGTTGCGGATGTCCAGCACCACGCGGTTTCCCAGCCACTGGGCCTGGTAGTACTGGCCCCACATGAAGAAGAACCGGGCCAGGACAATGGCGACGAAGCCGGCACCGATGAGGTTGATCATCCAGGTGCGACGCTCTTCGGAGACCTCGTTGATGGCTTCCGCGAACAGGAGCGGCAGAGCGAGGTCGGACAGCGTGGCGAGGATGATATAGGTGGTCACCAGCATCATCCGCTGCCGGTAGGGCTTCAGAAAGCCGACGAGACGTTTGGCGATCTCGCTGTCGTAGGCCTTGCCGAGGACCGAGTCTTCATATTGATGTCGAATCTGACCCATCAGGAGGCCACCTTTCTGGCTTCCTGGCTCAGGGCCAGCGCCTGCATGGCCATCTCCTGGTCCCGCATCTGCAGGTCGTACAGCTCGCGATAGAACCCGTCAGCATCGGCGACCAGTTCGTCATGCGTGCCGCGCTGGGTGACGCGGCCGTCTTCGAAGACGAGGATCTGGTCGGCGTCGCGCACGGTGGTGAGGCGTTGGGCGATGACAAGGGTGGTGCGATTGGCCATCAGTGTGCGGAGGGCCTTCTGGATTTCGTGCTCGGTATCGCTGTCGACCGACGCCGTGGAATCGTCGAGGATCAGGATACGGGGATCGATCAGCAATGCGCGGGCGATGGCGAGGCGCTGTTTCTGGCCACCGGAGAGGGTTACGCCACGTTCGCCGATCACGGTGTCGTAGCCCTGGGGCATCCGTTCGATGAAGGTCGATGCCTGGGCGGCGCGAGCGGCGGCGATCACATCCTCGCGGCTGGCGCCAGGCCGGCCGTAGGCGATGTTCTCGTGGATGGTCATCGAGAAGAGGAAGGTTTCCTGCATGACCACGCCGATGTGGTGGCGAAGTGATTCGAGCGTGAACTCACGAATATCGGTGCCATCGATCTTCACTGCGCCGGACGTTGGATCGTAGAAGCGGGGGATAAGGGAGATCACGGAACTCTTGCCAGAGCCAGTCGGACCGACGAGGGCGACGATTTCACCCGGGCGTGCTTCGAACGAGACATTGTGGAGCGTTTCGCTGCGGGCACCGCTGTACCGGAAGTTCACGTCTTCAAAGGTGACGACCCCTCGTGGTGCTTCCAGCGGGCTTGCATCGGGGCGATTGGTGATGCGGGGGCGGGTGTCGAGGATTTCGAAGATGCGTTCACCAGAGGCGATGGCCTGCGCGACGCGGTTGACGACCATGCCGAGCCACCGAATTGGTTCCTGCAGCATGGTGGTGTAGCGCTCGAACGCGACGAGTGTGCCAATCGTGACCGTGCCATTCAGCACCATGAGGCCACCGACCCAGACCACCCCAGCCACGCTGAGTGAGTTCAGCGTCAGGGTCATCGGATAGCTCCAGGCCCACCGATTGGCGGCCTTGAGATTGTGCCGGAACAGCGATTCGAGTTCGGCCTCGAAGCGGTTCGACTCCTGGATTTCCTGGGCATAGGCGCGGACGACCCGGCCACCAGCCACGTTTTCCTGCAGCTTCGTGGTCATGACGCCGAATTGTTGCTGCACGCGGAGCCACATGGGACGGATGGTGATCGAGAAGCGCACACCCCACCAGGCGAGAAAGGGGGTGGTGGACAGGGCGATGAGCGCCAGTTTCCAGTCGATGCGGAACATGATGACGGCGATGACGACCACCATCAGGATCATCTGGATAACGGCGCGCATCGAGAACTGCATCATGTTGCGGATGTTGTTGATGTCGTCAGTGGCGCGAGACATCAACTGGCCGGTTTGAGCGCGGTCGTAGAACTGGAAGGGCAGTTCTTCCAACTTGCCATAGAGTTCGTTGCGGAGGTCGTTCGCGACCCGCTCGGCGAGGAGGTGGGTGCCGTAGGTGCGAATGAAGGTGAAGATGGCCTGGAGGATGGCGAGCAGAATGATGAGGCCGGTTGCCCTGGCCAGGTAGTTGAGGTCCCGATCGACGACGCCATGGTCGATCGCTTCACCAAGAACGTAGGGGATCGCCAGCATCAGGGCCATGGCGATGAAGAGTGTGACGTACACCACGGTGACCCACATCCAGTAGGGCCGCAGGTACGCAATGATGCGCAACAGAGTTTTCACGAAATGATCCCAGCCAGCTCCGGAAGGTGCGCTCGCGCGCTCGGGTATGCTCTCGATTCCGAGAGCAGGATGCGGGCAGGTCGCCTTCCGGGCTGCGACGGGCCGCTATCCTCCGCCAGATGGCGGATCCAGGTCATGTCGGCATTGGCATGACGTTCATCTCAGGCCGGTCATTCTACCCCACCCCCAAATTGGGGCAACCCCTCGCGACGGGCTCATTGGAGGCACATTTTCGCAAGGGGGCGAGGGAGGTGGTCTGGGGGCGGACGGTGGCGGAACCTGGTTGACGGTGCCACGACGAGCCGCAGGTAGCCAGCCACAGGTGATGGTGCCGTTGCGTCGGTGGGGCGTGGAGGGTAGGGTAGAAGCTCGCAGTCATCACCTGGAGGGTCCCATGAACGAACGCAGAGGCTTCCCGATTTCGCGTCGAGGATTCATGGCAGGAGTGGCCGCCTCAGCCGTGGCCATGAGTTTGCCGCTGGCCGAAGGCATGACCCGGCAGGATGCGGCCGTTTACACCTTTGTCGTGATTGGCACAGACCGGCGAACTCCGGAAGACCCCGAGCTGAGTGATGTGCTGATGATCTCGCGGGTGGACACCGGAGCGGGTACGGTGCGGACGCTGTCGATTCCGCGGGACCTGTATGTGGATGTGCCCGGCTACGGCTGGGCCAAGATCAATGAAGGGTTCAACCAGGCGGTCAAGGCGGATCCAAACCAGTCATGGCAGTCTGGCGCCCAGGGCACGGTGAATACGATTCAGCAGAACTTTGGGCTGGTGATTGACGGTGTGGCCCAAACCGACATGCAGTTGTTTATCGAATTCATCGATCGGTTGGGTGGGGTAACTGTCTATAACCCCTATGACCTGACGGACAAATACTGGAATGGCATGGTGTTGCCGGAAGGTCCACTGGAACTCGATGGCGAACTTGCCCAACGCTATGTTCGCGCACGGTCCCAGGATGGTGATGGTGGGCGTAATATGCGCCAGCACCTGGTGCTGATGGCAATTTTGAAGAAGCTGCAAGATCCGGCGGTCATCCCGCAGATTCCGGAACTGGTCGTGACCATGAGTGATCTGGTGCGGACAACCATCCCGGCTGAGGTTCAGGCCCAGCTGATCGCGATGATTCCGGAACTGTCAGAAGAGGACATCGTTTTCGGGAATCTCGATTCGCAACTTTGGTCGGGATACACGGAGGGTGGGGCCTGGATCTACCAGGGTGACTGGGCGACCCTGCCCGGCTATGTGGATTCGTGGCTGAACGGCGTTGCGGGATAGGCATTCCTGGCCCCCTGATCGTCAGGTGAGATCGCCCAAAAATTGGTTGTGCTCGGGGTGTTGACAATTTGGCACAGGAGGAATAGAGTGTCTGTACAGTCAAAAACGTCACTTGACTGACGGCAATACCGGAAGCGGACGAGCCAGGAATCACCCGAGCAGGTGATTGACGGCCAGACAGGACGAGAGTCCAGCAGGCCGTTCAACCAACGGCGGCGAGATGCCCGATCCGACTCTTTTGAGGCGAGAGGGTTATCGCGACAGTCGGGGAAGAGCTGGATCAACCAGGCGAAGGAATTGTTGAAGACATGGGCGTTGGGTAGACCTTCTGGAACGACCTTCGTGGTCGGACCGAACGAAGATGCACTCCTGACGCAGGTGGGAGCACAAGGGCCATAAACCCGGACGCACGCTCGTCCCACAGAGCGTAAACAACTCCCGGTCAATGACGGCGAGAAGCCCACGGCATCGCAAGATGATGTGGGCTTCTTTGCGTTCGATGAACGACTGGCTTCGCCGCAATCAGTTGGCGGGACCGTCAATTCGCGGGCGCTGACTCGCAGGAGTTGGGAGTGGGGCTGGGCCTCGAAGCAGGATGAAAATTAGCAGTAGTGCCATAACCATCACACCGACCCACATCGCCTGCTGCCATCCACCCACGAACGCCTCCTGGGCGGCAAGAATGAGTGCAGGCTGAGCGGCACCCGCTCCATCGGAGGACGCCACTGCAGTGGCCACTCCTTCCCGAGCAGTGGCGGCGATGTCTGGTGCCAGGCCAGCGAGATGGCCGTCGATCCTCTGACGGTAGCCAGCAGAGAGGACCGCCCCAAGCAGCCCGACCCCAAGGGCTGTGCCGAGCTCCCGTGTCACGTCATTCAGGGCCGAAGCAACGCCCTGCCGTTCCCGGGGCAAGGCTGCCGTGATCGCGTCGGTTGCCGGTGTCATCGAGAATCCCATACCGAAACCCATCGCGAGCATCCCCGGCAGGATGGCCCTGTATCCACCATCAGTGGAGGCCAGGATTGCCATGCTGGCCAGACCGATTCCACCCAGCAAAATACCGGCGCACATGACGAGTTTCCGGCCAGTTCGTGCGGTGACTCGTGGTGCCAACCCCGAGGCAAGCATCATCAGCAGCGCCATTGGCATCAGCGCCAGCGTCGACCGCAGGCCCGACCAGCCGAGGACGACCTGGAAAAACGGGAAGATCACGACGAAGACCCCGGCCTGCACACCGAAGACGGTGAGCAGTGAGACCGAGCCGCTGGTCAGGCGTCGATCGCGAAACTGGCGAACATCCAACAGCGGCGCGTGTGAACGCAACTCCCACGCCACGAATCCCAGGCCGCTGACCAGGCCGATCGCGAGGCTTAGCAGCGTTTCCGGAGCTGTCCAGCCGCGATCCGGTCCTTCGTGAATGGCGAACACCACTCCAACCATGGCGATCATGGAGGCGATTGAGCCGACGAGATCGAATGGCTCTGCGGTGTGTTCGAGAGAGTTTGGCACGGATCGGAGTGTCATCAGGCCCGCGACGGCAACGAGGATGATGGGGAGGAGGAAAAGCCAGCGCCAGCTTGCCAGATCGACCAGCACGGCCGAGAGATACATACCCAGAATTCCGCCACCGCCAGCGACCCCGGTCCAGATGCCGATCGCTTTGGCTCGTTCTTCCTCCGGAAAGGTCGACGTGATGACGGCAAGGGTGATTGGCATGATCATGGCCGCCCCGATTCCGCTGAGGAGACGTGCCGCGAGCATCGCTTCGGACGACCACGCAAGTCCGGCCAACGCACCCGCAGCCCCAAAGACGAGCAGGCCGCACAGGAGCATGGGTTTGCGACCCCAGCGGTCGCCCAGCGCACCTACCGGCAGCAACAGGGCTGCGAGGGTGAGGGTGTAGATGTTGATGAACCACAACACCTGGGTTTGTGAGGCATCGAAGGTGGTAGCCAGGTCCGGTTGGGCCACGTTCAGCCCGGAAACGGAGGCGATTACGGCCATCAGGGCGAGGCAGACAGCGACCAGGATGGAGCGCCGTTGGCGAGGATCAGTGATGTGCGCCTGAGTGATAGGTGGCGAGGCTGATAGGGGAGCGGCCATGGTGATTCCTTTGTTTCGGGGGCAGCAGGCATCTGAACCAGGCGTAATGACCTGGGACTGGACCAGTAGATTTGCTGGCGATGGTGAAGGGGAGGTTCTAGGGCAGTCGTGTCGCGCGGACGACGACATCGTGGAGGGTTAGCTCCCGACCGTGAGGAGCGACGAAACGTTCGACCTCCTTTGCGGTCTCGATTTGCCAGTTTTCGGTGCCGAGCCGGTCGGTAATGGACGCGGCGGTGACCGATACCGAGGCAGGAGGATGATGGTCGTGGCCAGTATCACGGTGGACATGGAGATGACCAACCAGTAGCAGGGTGCCACCCGGCTTCACCCATTCGGCGACGCGCGTGTAGAAGTCAAGTTGCGGCATGGTGGGGTGGGCGTAGTGGCTTGTGACGAGGTCGAACCTTTCGTCGGGTTGCCACTGGCTCAGGTCGGCTTCGACCGCGCGGACCTTGTTGGCGACATCCATTGCCTGCGCACGCCAGGCCGTGCGCTCGATCGCGGATGAGGAGATGTCTGCCGCCACCACCTGCCACCCATTCGACGCGAGCCAGACGGCCTCGGCACCGTCACCGCATCCGCACTCCAGCGCCGAGCCAGTTGCGAGGTGGGCGGTTTCCTGAATCACATACGGATGCGGGGGGCGGAGGAGGAGATTGTTGCGGTCATCGGCCGGCGTCTCCTGCCAACGGCGTTCCCAATATGTTCGATCAAAATCGTGAGTCATGGTGCGTGTTCCTTGCTCAAGGCGAATCCGTTGTCCCGAGCATAGTGACGAGGTGATCTGTTTGGCAATGATATTTTCCATATGGCAAAATGAGGGCATGAAGGATGCGATTGACCAGACACTTGATGCTGTCGGACCACGATTGAAACACCTGCGGATGACGCGGGACGTCACGCTCTCCGAGCTCGCGGAGGAGACGGGAATCTCGGTCAGCACGCTTTCGCGCCTGGAGGCCGGGTTACGGCGCCCAACGTTGGAGCAATTACTGCCGTTGGCACGTGCCTATCGGGTCACGCTCGATGCCCTGGTGAATGCTCCCCGAACAGGGGATCCGCGTATCAACCTGCAGCCGATTGCCTGTGGTGATGGGTCGGTGATCGTGCCACTCACGCGGCGACGCGAAGGGATTCAGGCATACAAGTTTGTGCTGCCCAAGGGTGAGGACGACGCGGAGCCGGATCTCCGTACGCATCCCGGCCATGACTGGGTCTATGTCCTGAATGGCACGCTGCGCCTGGTGCTCGGCGAGCACGACCTCATGCTTGGCCCTGGAGAGGCGGCGGAGTTCAATACCGAAACCCCGCACTGGTTTGGGGCGACCAGCGCGGGGTCGGTCGAGTTTCTCAGCCTGATGGGAAAGCACGGCGAACGGGCCCATGTTCGAGTGCCAGCTGGTGGGCTGCCCGAGGACGAATGAGGACTGCGTTACTGGATGTCGAGGTCGAGGGAGATATCCAGCGCCGGTGCCGAATGCGTGAGGGCACCGACCGAGATCAGGTCCACGCCGAGGTCGGCGAGGGAGCGAATGCGCTCCAGCGTGATGCCGCCCGACGCCTCGAGCAGCACGCCGGGAGCGACCGTATCGCGCCGCCGGATCGCTTCGGCAATCTGGTCGTTGTCCATGTTGTCCAGCATGACGATGTCGGCACCAGCGGCCAGCGCCTCCTCAAGTTCATCAAGCGAGGTGACCTCGCATTCGATTTTGAGGGTGTGAGGAGCGAGGTTGCGGGCGCTGGAAATCGCCTGGCGGATTCGATCTGGGCCACCGACGGCGGCAAGATGGTTGTCCTTGATCAGCACGCCGTCGGAGAGTCCGAACCGGTGGTTGTGACCGCCGCCGTGCTGCACGGCGAGCTTTTCCAACAAACGCAAGCCGGGAGTGGTCTTGCGCGTGTCGACCACTCGCGAGTGAGACCCGTCAGTTTCGGCGGCATATCTCGCCGTGACCGTGGCGACGCCGGAGAGCCGCTGGAGCAGGTTGAGCGCCGTCCGCTCCGCCGTCAGCAAGGACCGGGCGGGACCGCTGACCCGGGCGATGGGCGTCATGGCCTGGACCTGCTCGCCATCAGCCACCAGCGGCTCGAAAACGATGGCCGGGTCCACACGCTGGAAGACGTACGCTGCCACAGCCAGGCCAGAGATGACACCAGCCTGTTTGGCGAGGAGCGTGCCGGTGGCCTGCGCATGGGCCGGAACCGTAGAGAGCGTGGTGATGTCTCCGGTTCCGATATCTTCGGTGAGGGCGAGATCGACGATCGCTTCCCAACCGAGGCTGGAGGCGCTAGTGGTCATGGCTGGCTCCGACATTTGGATCAGGATTCGGACGGACGATCAATCGGACGGGTGGTGAGGGCGTCGCTGGTGCCGCCCTTGAAGCGGGCACCGGGGGTATGCCATCCAACCCGGTAATGCACCTCGCCGTCGGGCTGGACGCGGCGACCGACAAGCTTGAACCCACATGCCTTGAAGAAAGGCAGCGTATCCTCCGGGACCTGGGCAGCCAAGGGGCGACGTCCAGACCGGCGAAGGGCATCGTGAAGCATGGCGCGGCCGATGCCCCGGTGGCGCTCACCAGGGATGACCACCAGAAAGGCAACATCGTTGGCCATGCCATCACGGCGCAGACCGGCAGCGGCGACCATGACGCCCTCGCGAAATCCACCGAGCACCTGCTCGTCGGGCAGTTCGGCGAACGCCGCTCGCATGGCTGCTTCACGATTGGCGGTGCTGGAGCCCTCGATCACGGCATCGACGAACCCGCGTTCGGAGGGGGAGATGGGACGGATTTCGAATCCGGCGGCCGGATCGAGATAGACGAGGCCATCACCGGCATTGGTGGACACGGAGGGTCAGGCTCCCTTGAACTGCAGCAGCGAATCGAAGGCCGCCGGATCCTGATAGGGCCCGATAAGGGTCATGCTCAGCCGGTTGGTGGTGAGGATCTCGGTGGCGACCGCCTGGACATCTTCCGCTGTGACCGCGTCGATGAGTTCCATGATCTCTTCCGGCGTCTTGATCTCACCGTATGTCGCTTCCTGGGAGCCGATCCACGAGGCGACCGAGCGGCTGTCCTCAAGGCCCATCAGGAGCCGACCCTTGCGGAGGGTCTTGCTGTTTTCCAGCTCGTCGGCGGGAATCGGAATGTCGCGCACCTTCTGAAGCTCGCCAATGACGGCCTCGATGGTTTCCTCGACGCGTTCGATGTCGGTGCCGGCATATACGACACCCTGACCGACATCCTCGTAGCCCCGGAAGTAGCCGTAGACTGAATAGACGAGCCCCCGACGTTCGCGGATTTCCTGAAAGAGGCGCGAACTCATGCCGGCCGAAAGGACTGCTTCGATCGTGGCCTGGGCGTGGCGACGTTCGTCGTGATAGGAGAGGGCGGGAAACCCGATGCAGAGATGGGCTTGCTCGGTCTCGCGGTTCTGGACGAGCACGCGAGGTTGCTGCTGGGTGACCGTGGCAGGCAGGAAGATGTCTGGCGCGCCCTGCGGGCGAAGGTCGCCGAAGAAGCGCTCGGTAAGTTCCACCACCTCTTCGTGGCGAACGTCGCCCGCGGCGGCAACGACCAGCCGCTCAGGGCTGTAGTTGCGTTGCCAGAAATCGACCATGGTGGCGCGATCGATGTTGCCGACGGTTTCTTCGGAGCCGGCAATTTCGCGGCCGACCGCGTCGTCGCCCCAGATCAGTTGATCGATGAGGTCGTGGACGAGATCTTCGGGGATGTCCTGAACGGAGCGGATCTCCTCGAAGATGACCTTCCGCTCCTTGTCGAGCTCGGTGCCATCGAAGGTTGAGTTGCGGAGCATATCGGCGAGGACGTCGAAGGCCAGCGCAAAGTGGGTGCTGGGAACCTTGCACCAGTAGGACGTTGACTCACGACCAGTGGCGGCATTGAGCATGCCACCGACGCTTTCAATTTCCTCGGAGATTGTCATGGGGTCAGGGCGGCGTTCGGTGCCCTTGAACAACATGTGTTCGAGGAAGTGGGCAACGCCGGCGATGGGGGCCGGTTCGTAGCGGGAGCCGATGTTGTAATAAAAGATCAGCGAGGCAGAGCGCACGCCGGTCATTGGCCCGGTTACGACTCGCACACCATTGGGCAATGTGGATTTCAGGTAGGGTGCATCGATTGCCCCTGCCGCTTCGGTTGCAGCGGTCATCGACCGCCCGCGCATGGGAAGCAGATGCCCCCGAATTCCTGTTTCCATACCACCACGTTGCAAGATGCACCTCGATGCGTCGACCGTCACATAATCTGTTGAACGATAGCCGCTGGAGGGACTCTGGTGCCATGCCGGAACTGCCCCAGCCGGGTGGGGATCCGTGGAGATGTCACCTGCGTGGCAGCTTCCTGCGCGATGGTGGCTGACGATCTGTTGCCTGTGCCGATAGCGTGAGAGAGCCAGGCTCAGTTCCGAGGGTGGCTCTCTCACCAGAAGTGCAAACAGGGATCAGGCGACGGGATCGCCATACTGATTCGGTGATTCGTCGCCGCGCAGGAAGCCGACCTCAACGAGCACCCAGAGGCCAACCAGAGGAACGAGGGCAATGAGCAAGAACCAGCCGGAGCGTCCGCGATCATGCAGGCGCTTCGTCGTTGTGGCCAGGCCGCCCCAGAAGGTGACGAGATAGACGGCCAGGACGAAGATCGAGAGGATCAGGGCCATGCCAGTGCTGGCATTCTGGGCGATTGTCACTGGAACCATGCAGGCAAAATTGATTGCTGACAGCAGGAGAGAGCGCATCCAGTACTGCTGGCGACCAAGTCGGCCCTCGAAGCTGAACAGGTCGGCCAGGCGAGTCTGAAGGGTGAGCGAGGTCGATGCTTGCGGATACGTGGAGTGGGGGATCATGTTTCACTGTTCCTGGATGAGGCGAGGACGAAGGGCCTGGTTGTGAACGCGCTTCGCCAGCCTGGTGCCCGATCGATCAAGGCATCAGGATTGGAGAATGTTGTTCGTGGCCAGTGCGGCATGCACCTGTTCGGTGTTCCGTAGACAGGAACGCTGATGTTGGGCGGTCGGTTCCCGGATTCCCGACTCCTGTGGCAGACTCCATCCATGAACGAGTCACCTCCTGTATCGCGACGCACTCCTTTCCTATCGAATCGCCGCCTGGCGTGGCTGTTCGTACTAACAGCGGTCATGGCCGTTGTCGCGATCGTCGTGGTCGACAATTTCGTGATTGTGAACGTGCGGATCCTTACCTGGCAGATGCAAGCACGCCTGGGCTGGGTGATGCTGACGTGCCTGTCGGTTGGCACGCTGGTGGGATGTCTGCTGACCCTGATCTGGCGACGCTATCGCGGGTATCGATCACCAGGCGAATCAACGCGATGAGGCATTGACCGGCTGGGCGATGGAGTGGGAGCACTCACGCGTGGTCCGAAGAGCGATCATCGGGGCAGGCGAGGTGTCTCGTGCGAATTGCGGCGCCCAGACATGCCGCCTGGACGCCATGGTCCGGCCACGAAGGTGGTCGCGCCGGGGATGATCGGTGCAGTGCTGCCGAAAAAGAGGATGCCGAAGGTGAAGTCGACGGCGTTGCGACCGGGGCGTCTGGGGGCGGACCGCCAGGATTCGTGCTGGCATCGGGCTCGGACTGGCCACCGAGTAATTGCAGGATCGCCAGATTATCGCTGGTGATGCCATCGACACCGAGTTCGAGCAACCGATTGACTCGGGTGAGGTCGTTCACCACCCAGGCGAAGATCATGAGGTCGTTGTCGTTCATCCTCGAGGCAGTTTCTTCCGTGATCTGGTCATGACGGATGGTGACCCCATCAACCACATTGAGGAGGGAGTCGTTCGACAGCAGGTCGTCGAGTCCCTTACGGTCCGGGATGCTCATCAGCAGGACGGCCTGAGGGGCGCGCTGGTCAATCTGGCGCAACACGCGTGGATTGCGACTGGCCACGAAGAACGGTCGTGTCTCGGGTTTGGAATTGATGTAGTCGATGACCAGGTCGACGAATTCCTGGTCGTCCTGCTTGAGATCGAGCATGAATCCGCGGGCGTCACCGGACGCAGCCCAGACCATGGCCAGCTGTGGACCGCGGAACCAGCGATAGTCCAGAAACGGCAGGGGAGGCTTGTGGGCGGAGTAGAGCGCTCCGTCGACCGCGACGACGTCCATCTCAATGATGTCAGCGCCGTAGAGGAGACCGGTCACGACAGTGTTGATCTGGTCACCGGAATTGTGGGCGACCGTCCAGACCGACCGGTACTGTGCGTCGGTGTAGATGACGTCTTCGGGATGGAAATCAGCAAAGTACTGGGGCGGAATCAATCCCCCGGTCAGTTCATCCCCGATCTCCGGGCGCAGCAGCAAGACTGCCAGCAGCGTAAAGGAGCCGGTCAGGATCAGCGCAAGGACACCAGCAACGATCCATCGAATGGCTCCAATCACCATTGTGAGCCGGGAACCGAGGGTGGCCGTGGAGGTGTTGTCCGGAACTGGTGGGTTGGCTGCCACGGGAGCTAGGTTCCCATCGTCTGTTCGGCATTGGGGGCCATGGTAGGTATACGGTCGATGAGAGCGGCCTTCAGCAATTCCAGTGCCCGCCGGGTCGCGGCGTCGATGACCTCCGGGCGGGAGCCGGGGAAATGATGTTCCTCTACGACCGTCTGTTCATTGCTGGATAGCCCGATATAGACCAACCCAACCGGTTTGCGGTCCGTGCCGCCGCCTGGTCCGGCGATGCCAGTGGTGGCAACGGCCAGATCGGCCTGCAGGAGGCGGCGAACGCCTTCGGCCATTGCCTGAGCACAGGGCTCACTGACTGCGCCGGGATTGGCGAGGATGTCGGCCGGAACCCCAAGGACGGATTCCTTCACGGCGTTCGCGTAGGAGACCACGCCGCCAAGGAAATAGGCGGAACTTCCAGCGTTGAGCGTGATCTGGTGGGCGATGTTGCCACCGGTGCATGACTCCGCGGTGGCGATGCAGACGTCTCCCTGAGCCTCGGCGAGCTTGTGAACCTCGTAGGCCAGGTTGGAGAGGGACGCGGTCATGGGTATCCTCTGGACATGGACGCATTCGTGCCGGTGTTCCGCCGATGGTACCCCGGACCCAACGGTGGGAGAAAGCAGGATGTTGTCGTCGCGCTCGACGGAGACCCAGGGGAATCATGATCTGTTCGACGCCTTTGGCCGGGAAGGCTGCCCGATTTGCACGCTGACGGCAACGGCAGTCCATCGGTACATGACGTCTACCAACTACGACTCGGTAGGCGACCCGGTGATTCGGCAGCAGTTCGAGCGATCGCAGGGATTCTGTAACCTGCACGCGCACCAATGGCTGGACGTAGCTTTCATTCTGGGCACGGCCCAGATCTATCGTGATGTTTTGCGCGTGACGTTCGACGACTTGCGGAAGCAACGATTTCGGGGGCGTGCGGCTGGCCAGCGTGTAGGCGCGATGCTGGGATGGGGTCGTTCCAGCGTTGCATCCGGATTGCCAGAAGCGAGTGGTCCCTGTCCTGCCTGCGATATCGAAGAAGAAACCGCTCTCCGATTGCGCCGAACGTTGCTGGCGGGGCTGTCTGGCGCTGATTTCCGGGCTGCGTACGCGGCGTCGGATGGGCTGTGCCTGGTTCACCTGCGGCCAGCGCTGCTGGAAGCTGACCGGGAGGAGATCTTCGATGCCCTGCAGCAGCGGGCAGTTGCCACACGAGAGGTGCTGCTGGCGCACCTCGAGGAAACCATTCGCAAACATGATTACCGATTTCACCATGAGCCTGCCGGCGAGGAAGCTGGCTCACCTGCCAGGGCGGTAGACCACGTGATTGGACAGCGGGGCATCACGCCGCGCCAGCCTCGATAGGGTGATTGGGGTCGGGGCATCGCCCAAGCGGCGCCATCAGCGGCGAGGCAGTGCTGATCGGTTCGCCTACAAAAGGATTGCGTGGGATGCAGACATCACCGGAGGAAGCGCGTCGCGAGCGAGGGATGGAGCGATTCCTGCTCTTTTCCGATGGGGTGACCGCGATTGCCGTCACGCTGCTGGTGCTCCCCCTGGTAGATGCGGTCACCGAGACGGATGGCAGTGGACTGGACGTTCTGAGCGTGCTGAATGGGATGCGCTGGGAGATGTTCAGTTTCGTGCTCAGCTTCGCCGTGATCGTGCTGCTCTGGTTGTCGCATCAACGGATATTCGCGAATGTTGCCGGGTATGATCGGGTGGTGATGTGGACGGGCATCACCTGGCTTTTCAGCATCGTGACGCTCGCCTTTTCGACGGCCCTGATCGCTGACCACGGGAACGAGCAGGCCACCGTGATCATCTACATCCTCAATCTCGCGGTGGCGATGGGGGCATTGACGTTCCTGGTCTCTTATCTCGCGCGGCGACCGGCCCTGTTGCATGCCGGTGCGACGGTGGATGCTGGCGATGTGCTCGATAGCTGGATCAACATGGGGCTCCTGCTGCTGGCCCTCGTGCTGGTGCTCGTATTCCCTGGGCTGGGATTCATGGTGATGCTGCTTCTTTTTATCGATGGGCCAGTCTCGCGGTGGCTGGCGCGGTGGGGCGGTGTTGCTGGCTGATCCCATCACTGCCATGCAGCAAAGCCCCCGGCCGTCATGCCGGGGGCTTTGCTCGCGAATTGCGGGAGGAGGGGTATCCCGTGGGTCAGTGGTCGATCAAGCGGGCTGGTGCCGGGCGTCGGAGGCGAGTGACCTGGCGTCACCGGCCAGCCTGGTGCCTGCCGAGATGAAGACGGAGGCGACGGCCTGACGGAGACGCGGCAGGAAGGGCGTACCCGACCGAACAGCGTGGTCGTTCATCCGCTGGAGTTCGGCATGGTGAACGTCGATACCGGGCAGGCCGTGGGTGAAAAAGCTGTGGGACATGGTGGACGTCGTGTGGGAACGCATGGGGTGGTTTCTCCTCGGTGATCACTGGAGCCGCGTCGCTTGCCAGTGGTTCCATCTTGCCGTGAGGAGATTGGCCGGGCATCCGCAAACCTGCGTATTCCGCTTGCGTATCGCCGTACAGCGCCTGATACGCAAACCTACTTAGCGGCGCTGCCGATCGAGGGGATCAACCCAAGTCGCATGCCAGCCGCGACCGCTTCCGTACGCGTGTTGACCCCGAGCTTGGCGTAGAGCCGGCTCAGGTGGGTCGTGACGGTGCGAGGACTGATGAAGAGCGCCTCCGCGATGGCCGGGTTCGAGCGACCGCTGGCCAGCAGTTTGAGGACATCGATTTCGCGCGGGGTCAACTGCTCATCCAGCGCTGGCACCACGGTGGACTGGACGTTCGGCGATGAGGTGGTGCGGAGTGACAGCATGGTGCGGGCAAGCTCAAGGGCGCGAGGAAGGTCGGAGAGCGTCGCGGCCCCACGTATTTGGGCGGCAGCGATCTCTTCAGGCGACAGTACCTTGCCAGCGTCGGCCAGGAGCCTTGCCTGGTCGTTGAGCCAGACCTGGTCCATTAGCCCGCCATGCCGCTCGAGGAGGGCAGTGGCGGTGCCGAGCAGATGGAGCGCTTCGAGGTGGTGGCCACGCCGACTGGCAAGGAAGGCAATGCTTTCCAGCCGACAGGCGAGGAGAAGGGGCGTCTGATACGGGGGAGTGCCGTGATAGACGAGTGATTTCTCCAGGTAGTCGCTGGCCTGGTCCAGGTCATCCCGCAGTAGATTGAGTACCCCGAGTGAGCCATGGACAAGGGGAAGAGCGCCGGGACGATGCTCGGCCACGATTGGTACCGCGTGGAGCAGGAGCCGTTCGGCCTCGACGAAGTTGCCTCGCTGCATCAGCCCGTCAGCCAACTGGGATGCGTAGAGGGCGCCGCCAAGCGGATCGCCGGAGGCCACCATGGCGGCCATGGCGGAACGGGTGGTGGCTTCGGCCTCTTCATCACGACCGGCAGCCCAGAGGATCTGTCCCAGCAGGTGCTGGTTATTTGCCGCCATGCGAGGGTTGGCCAGCTCGCGATTGAGTTCAATTGCCTGCTGGGCCGCGACCATGGCGTGGGCATGGTCGTTGCGGTGCATATACATCACGGCCTGCATGCGCCGGAAATGGGCTTGATGGGCGAGTGATGCACCGTCAATATGCGGTGCCAGGACCTGCATCCACTGTTGGGCTTCCCGAATCTGGCCAGAGTCTATCCAGTAGGTAATGAGTGTGCCCGCCATGCCAACGGCAAGGTCGAACCGCTGGTGGTGGACGAGTGTTTTCAGGGCCAGAGAGAAATTGCTGGCATCCGGGAGCGCGCAGGCGATCCACTGTCGCTGCTCGGGAGTGCCAGTGCGCCAGGTGCTGGCGGGCTCGTTGAGAACAAGGTCGGCGAACCAGAGGGCGTGCGCCAGACGCACCTCTCCGGCATCGACGCGAGCGGACAGGGTTTCCTGGGCGAACTCGCGAATCGTATGCAGCATGCGGAAGCGTGGCTGACCGTGGTTGACATTGAGCCGGACGAGGCTGTGATCAACCAGGGCTTCCACGATCCCCTCAATGGGTTGGGAGATATCTCCGGCCGGATTCCCTACTGCCGCAACGGCATCGAGCGGTCCTCCGTTGCTGAACACCGAGAGCCGTTCGAAGACCAGCCGCTCTTCAGGATTCAGCAGGTCGTACGACCAGGAGATCGTGGCCCGGAGAGTGCGATGTCGCTCGGGTGCGTCGCGAGGACCACCATCCAGCACCTGCAGCCGGGGAGAGAGTCGTTCGAGCAGCGTGGTCGGAGGCAGGAATCGCGTGCGAGCGGCGGCGAGCTCGATGGCAAGAGGCAAGCCGTCGAGTCGCTGACAGATTTCCTCGATGGCGGCGAGGCTGGAAGGGGAGAGGTCCAGATTCGGGTGAACTGCCTGGGCGCGCTCGATGAAGAGGGCGACGGCTGGTGCCTGAAATCCACTGGTGGCGGTGGTGGAAAGGGGATCAACAGGGAAAATCCGTTCGGCTGAAAACCGAAGCGGAACCCGACTGGTGGTGACAATCCTGAGCCCCTGGCAGGCGGCAAGGAGACCTGGCAGCAGATCGAGCTGCGTAGCCAGCTGCTCGACGTTGTCCAGCAACAACAGCATGGGGCGTTGGCCGATGGCATCGGCAATAACGCGCGGGGCGAGTTGGCGTTCGGCATAGGGCACCCCCAACGCACGAGCGATGGTGGCCACTGCTTCGTCTTCGGTGCTCGAGGTGGAAAGTAGCACTACACACGGTTCAAGCGTGCACGTTGTGGCGATGTCCTGGAGGAGGTGGAGGGCCAGACGGGTCTTGCCAACGCCGCCAGGCCCGAGCAACGTCACCAGCCGTACTCCCGGCTCAGCGAGAAGGTGCTGGAGTTGCGCCAAATCGTCCGCTCGGCCCACGAGCGAGGTGGCGGGAGGGGAGATGGATTGTGATTCGAGAGCGGTCAGAGCCATAGGGGGATCCGGGGAGAACAGCGCGGTTCCGTCCGGATCAGTATACGGGTGACGTGTGTCAGGAATGTCACCAGTTTGGAGAGGCTTACAAGGAGAATGCAGGCGTAATAACCGGGCGAATTGCGGGGGAGGCGGTGATGGTTCACATTGGCCGGTTTGGGCGATCCTGTCGTTAGCGAGAGGTGCCGGATTCACCCAGGACGCGCACGATGACGAGGAATGCCACCGAGGCGATGAGCAGGATGCCGGACATGACGAGTGCGGCGTTCAGGTCGCCGGCACCAAAGCGTTCGTAGATTGCCAGGGGCATGGTTTGCGTGACTCCCACCCGGTTGCCGGCGAACATGATGGTGGCGCCAAACTCCCCGAGCGCCCGGGCCCAGGCCAGCACCGCGCCGGCGACCAGGCTGGCACGGCAGAGCGGCAAGGTGACGGTCCAGAAGACGCGCCAGGGTGCGGCCCCGAGGTCGGCGGCAGCTTCCTCGATCGTGGTGTCGAGGCGGCTGAATCCCGCACGGGCGGTGCGAATGTAAAACGGGGCGGAGACGAAGATCTGCGCCATGATGACGGCAGTGGTGGTAAACCCGACCGAAATGCCCATGCTTTCGAGCCAGCTTCCGAGGATGCCGCGGCGACCAAAGGCGCTCAAGAGGGCGATGCCGGCCACGGCAGGCGGCAGGATGATCGGCAGGTCGACGAGCGCATCGACGAGGCCGCGACCGCGGAACGGGACTCGCGTCAGCACCCAGGCGATCGGAGTGCCGAGGATCACGATGATGACGAGCGACAGCATCGAGGTCCACAGACTGAGCACAAGCGCTTCGCGGAGCAACTCGCGAGATCGCGCATCGTTCAGGACCTCGCGGGCCTCGAGGGCGCGGAGCACCATGGCCAGGGTGGGAAGCGTCAGGATCGCGAGGCCGACGATGGCGATGGCGACGAGCAGCCATGTGAAGTGGTTGCGATTTGGGGAAACCCGCTTCATGCGAGTGGCGCGACGATCATGAAGGCGTTGTCTCGAAGATGCTTGCTGGAATGGAGTCCAGCCATTCCACGGCGGCCCGGGTTTGGCTCAGTCGCAGGCGCAGGACCATATCGCCGAACGCATTGTCGGGATCGTTGGGCTGCGGATCGTCGACCTGAGCCTGGAGGCGTTCGGCCCGCTGTTGCATGACCTGCTTCTGGTCTTGCACCAATTGGGCGCGACGCGCAGGGTCGAGACGGTCGGAGAGATAGAGCTTGACCAAAAAATCGAGACGAATCTCGCGGGTGCTGGTGACGGGCTCGGCCAGCCAGGCCATCAGCGAGGACCGGCCCTCGGGAGTCAAGGCGTGGACCTGCCGATCGGGACGGCCCTGCTGTTGCTCGACGCGGGTGGTAATCGACCCGTTACGAGCCAGCTTCTTCAGGTAGTGATAGAGCATGCCCGGCTCGATGCGGATGATCTTGCCGAGGGCACTGTCGGCGAAGGCGCGGGAGAGATCGTAGCCATGAATTTCGCCTTCGGGTGTTGCGGCGATCATGCCGAGGACAGCGAATTCGGCGGGGACCGGATCGGTGGCCTTGCGTCCCGCCCGTGACGGTGTGCGGTTAGTCATGCCGGGCCCTTTCCGTCCTCATCAGTCGGCCACCATGGCCGGAACGTCGTCGGCGTCTGCGCCGGATTCAGTGCTGGCCGGTGGCATCACCTGGACACGGGCAACACGGAGGCCATCGAGGGCTTCAACCACCAGGCGGCGACCATCCGGAGCGATCACTTCGTCTCCGACGATGGCTGGACGACCAAGAACGAAGAAGACATATCCGCCGAGCGTTTCGACATCATACCCTTCGTCGAGCAGGTTGATACCGTAGTGTTCCCGCAGCTCGACCAGGCCGGTGAGACCATCGAGGTGGAGAATGCCATCGGCGGTCTGGCCGTTTGGTTCGTTTTCGTCATCCAGTTCTTCGATGCGGCCGATGAGATGGGTCACGATGTCCTGCAGGGTCACGATGCCGGCGGTGCCGCCGTATTCGTCGATGACGACGGCCATCTGGATCGCGTTTTCGCGCATCCGGGTCAGGACCTCGGAGGCGGCGAGCGTTTCCGGCACCAGCATTGGTTCCATCATGTAATCGCGAATGTCGAAGGTTTTGGCCTGCTCGTCGACGAGCGCCCGAGCCTCCAGGGCGGGGGCGACAAGCTGGTTCGCCCCGTTTCCACTCACCGCGACCTCGGCGGTTTCAACGATGGCCTTGGCTTCGACCTGCTGGAGGAAGAGCGGCATCAGGCGCTTGACCTTGATGATGCCGACGATGTGGTCGGTGTCGTCCTCGTAGATCGGGAGGCGGGTGTGGGAGGTGTCGGAGGCAACCTGCATCACGTCGTCGAGGGTCGCGTCGATCGGGATGGCGATGACTTCGGTGCGAGGCACCATGACGTGCCGGGCCTGCAAGTCGGTGAAGGAGAAAGCGCGACCGACGAGATCGTGCGAGATCTGGTTCACCAGTCCGGCCTCACGGGACGCCTCGATGGAGATCATCAGCTCTTCGGCAGACTGGACTACCGCATGGCCGCCGGCTGGTTCGATGCCGAACAGCTTCACCACCTGGTTGCCGACCCAGTTCAAGCCGTAGATCACGGGCCGGAAGACGACCAGGAAGCCGTGGATCCATGACGAAACCGCGAGCGACGTCTCCTCCGGGCGTTGGAGGGCAAGGCTCTTGGGGGCCAACTCGCCAATCACGATGTGGAGGGCGGTCACCATGGAGAAGGCGATGAAGAAGGAAATGGCGTGGGTGGTGGTGGAGCCAATCTCGAATGGCAGGTGGGAGACCAGGCCATTGACCAACACGGCAACCGCTGGCTCACCGATCCATCCAAGCGCGAGACTGGAGATGGTGATGCCCAACTGGGTGGCAGCGATGTAGGTGTCGAGGTGGGTGAGCCGGTCGAGGACCGAGAGGGCGCGGCGGTTGCCTTCGGCGGCAAGTTGCTGCATGCGGGTGCGCCGGACCGAGACCAGCGCGAATTCAGTGGCGACGAAGAAGCCATTTGCGAGGACGAGAAGCACAACGGCAACCAGTCCCAGGATGGTACTAATGGGGTCCTCCCAGACCGAACAACCAACGGCGCATACATGGTTCCGACCTGGCCGACACGTCGCGCGAACGACGAAACGGCAGGATGGGGAACGCGCCGATCCTGTGTCGCATATTAGTGGAAACCTGTCACAATCTCCACAGTCCATTTGACAGCTGGTTTCGACCAGCGCCGGCGCAGGGAAAGGACCGCCCGGTCGATGCCAGTCAGTACCTCGAGACCCGGACATGTCACGCCGCTGGAACCGGCGATTTCCACCCTTGCCGATCTGCTTTCATCGCGGAATCGGGCGCTGGTGCTGGCCTGGGTTACTCCCCGGCTGGAGACGCCGTTTTCGCTGACCGAGCTTTCCCGGGCACTGGATGTGGCCGTCAGCAGCGTGCAGCACGAGTGCTACAAGCTTGAGCGGCTGGGCCTGCTGGTATCGCGCCGGGAAGGCAACTCTCGCCGGTATCACCTGGTGCTGGATCACCCCCTGGCTCGGCCATTGATTGCGCTGGTGATCGCGACACTGGGCCTGGAGTCCGTGTTGCGAGAGGCGCTGACCGATACGGGGACGATCACCGCCGCCGTGATCGCCGGCCCGGCGGCGCAAAATGTTGGGCATACCCTTACGTTGGCGATTATTGGCCAGGTATCGCTGGAAGGGCTGGTGCGGGCCCAGCAGCGCGTCGCGCTGGCCCTCGGGCGTCCGGTCGATGACGTTGAACTGGCCTACGTGCAGGAAGCTGATTGGGTGGAGGGTCACGATCTGCTGGAGGCGATGGCGGATCGACCCCTGCAGCCGGTGGTGGGTACCTGGCCGCCGCCGTTCGTTCCCGAATACGGAGAGAATGCGACCAGATGAGTTCACAAGTTCCTACCCTGCTCGTCGGCCAGTCCGGTGGTGCCACCGCCGTCATCAATGCCAGCCTGATTGGCGTGGTGGAGGC